>NZ_DATBMI010000230.1:0-6171 GCF_036554925.1 Pedococcus sp. | reverse complement strand
GCGACGCCCGTGAGCAGCCCGACGAAGAGCGGGGTGTGCGTGGGCATCGTGCCGACGGTGGCGGGGCGCGGCTGCTGCTCGACGAGCAGCCCCGCGAGCCGGAGCACCAGAAGCATCGGCACGAAGCGGCCGAGGAACATGCAGGCCGCGATCGTCAGGTTGTACCAGGGGGTGTCGGCTCCCAGCCCGGCGAACGCACTGCCGTTGTTGTTGGAACCCGAGGCGTACGCGTACATGACCTCGGACAGGCCGTGGGGACCCGACGCGAGCATCGTGTCACCGGGGCCGTCGAGCACCAGCGACAGACCGGTGAAGGTGAGCACCAGCAGCGGCATCACGAGGATGTAGAGGGCGGCGCAGGTGATCTCGCGCCGGCCGATCGTCTTGCCGAGGAACTCCGGGGTGCGACCGACCATGAGGCCCGCGATGAACACCGCGATGATGGCCACGACCAGGATGCCGTAGAGACCGGACCCGACACCGCCGGGCGAGATCTCGCCGAGCAGCATGTTGGTGAGGACGGTCCCACCACCGAGGGGGCTGTAGCTCTCGTGCATCGAGTTGACCGCCCCCGTGGAGGTGCCGGTGGTCGACGCGGCGAACAGTGCCGAGGGCCACGCGCCGAAGCGCTGCTCCTTGCCCTCCATCGAGCCGTGGAGCGCGCCCGACGCCGACAGCTCCGACGCTGTCGTGGCGGCCACCCCGGCGGCCCAGAGCACACCGGCGAAGCCCAGCAGGGCCCAGCCCTGGCGGCGGTCGCCGACCATGATCCCGTAGGTGCGGGTGAGCGCGAACGGGATCACGAGGAGGAGGAAGATCTCGAACAGGTTGGTGAGGGCGTTCGGGTTCTCGAACGGGTGGGACGAGTTGGCGTTGAAGTAGCCGCCGCCGTTCGTGCCGAGCTCCTTGATGACCTCCTGGGAGGCGACGAGACCCCCGCGGATGACCTGCTCGCCGCCTGCGGCGGCCTGGATGGTCTCGGGGGCGGTGAGGTTCTGGACGACACCGCCGGCCATCAGCACCACGGCGCCGACGGCCGCGATCGGCAGCAGGACCCGCACGGACCCGCGCACCAGGTCGACCCAGAAGTTGCCGATGCCGTGCGCGGAGCGACGGGCGATGCCACGGGTCAGGGCCACCGCGACGGCGATGCCGACGGCGGAGGAGACGAAGTTCTGGACCGTCAGGCCCATGGTCTGGACGATCGGCGTGGCGCCGACCTCACCGGCATACGACTGCCAGTTGGTGTTGGTGACGAACGAGACGGCGGTGTTGAGGGCGGTGGTGACGCCCATGCCCTCCGAGCCCTGGCTCAGCGGCAGCCGCAGCTGGACGAGGATGAGCGTGAACAGCGCGGCGATGCTGACGAGGGAGAAGGCCATGACGCTGAGCGCGTAGGCCTTCCAGCCCTGCTCGGAGTCCGGGTCGACCCGGACGAGGCGGTAGATGGCCTTCTCTGCGCGCAGGTGGCGCCTGTCGCTGTAGACGCGAGCCATCCACGCGCCCAGTGGGTGGTAGCAGACGCCGAGCATCAGGACGAGCACCCCGATGGTCAGCAGCCCGCTCGTGGTGGCGGACATCAGAACTTCTCCGGTCGGATGAGGGCGTACACGAGGTAGGCCAGCAGGGCCAGTCCGAGTGCAGCGGCGATGACGTTTTCGATCACGTCTCCAGTCAATGCCCCGGGATCGCGGCCTCCCGCCCCGTTGACGGCGCCATGACGGACCTTGACGGGATCTTGACGCCGGCACCGAGGCCGGCACCGAGGCCGGCACCGGCCGGCCGCACTCGGGCGTCCACGCCGTACAGAAGGCGTAAAGACCCTTGACGAGGATTCCCCTCTCCGCGCGTGATGAGGACATGAACCTGCGAACCACCGTGCGCGAGCACCGACTTGTGACCACCGTCGTCGCGGCACTTGCCCCTCTCGTCGCCGCTGCCCTCCTGTCGCTGGTGCGGGACTCGGTGACGGCTGCCACCGCGGTCCTCGTGCTGGTGGCGGTGGTCGTCGCCACGTGTGCCACCGGGATCCGCGCTGCCGGGCTCGCGGCGACGCTCTCGGCGGTGGCGTGGTTCGACTTCTTCCTCACGGAGCCGTACAACTCCTTCACCATCAACGACGCGAGCGACGTCGAGGCGGCCGTGCTCCTCCTCGTGATCGGCGGGATCGTCACGGAGACCGCCCTCTGGGGCCTGCGGCAGGAGGCAGCGCTCAGCCGGCAGACCGGCTACCTCGGTGGCGTCCTCGCCACTGCCGAGACCCTGGCCGCGCACCACGAGTCGCGCGACGAGGTCACCCGGGCCGTCGCGCAGCGCATCATCGAGGTCCTGGACCTCGACTCCTGCCGCTTCGTCTCCGGCCCACGCCCGGACCCGGGGGCACCCACCCTGGAACAGGACGGCTCGCTCGTTCGCGACGGGCACCGCCTCAACGTCGAGCGTGACGGCCTGCCTGTCGACTCCACGATGGTGCTGCCGGTGCGCTCCGGAGGACAGGTGCGGGGCCACTTCGTCCTCACCTCGGCGACACACGTGTCACGCCCGAGCGCCGAGCAGCGCCGGGTCGCCGCGCTCCTCGCCGACCAGGTCGCAGGCTGGTTGAACGGCGCGGACCACCCGGTGGCGGGGGCCGGCACCTGAGCAGTGGCATCATGGCCTGCTGCCGCCGACCGCGCCCGAGGCGACGGCACCGACACGGAGGAGCAGCGCATGTCCGAGCTCGAGCACGTCCTCCCCGCCACGAGGCGCCGGGTGCGGGACCTGCTCGCCCGGTGGTCCGAGGCCGTTGCTCCCGACGACACCCCTGCCCTCACCGGAGCGCCCCGCGAAGGGGTGCGGGGTGTCGAGTCCGTCATCGGGGACTGCGGGCTCTACGAGGAGGGACGCAGGGTCCCGGGACGCCTGACCCTCCCCCGCGCGCGGGCGGCCTCCCGGAGCACCCACGGGTTCGTCTGGATCGGGCTGCAGAACCCGACGGAGGAGGAGCTCACCACCGTCGCACGCGAGTTCGAGCTGCCGTCCCTCGCCGTCGAGGACGCCATCAAGGCCCACCAGCGCCCCAAGCTGGAGAGCTACGGGGAGATCGTCTTCGCCGTGCTCAAGCCGGTGCGGTACGTCGACCGGCACGAGGTCGTCGACGTCGCCGAGGTGGCGGTGTTCCTCGGGCCGGGGTTCGTGATCACGGTCCGGCACGGCGAGAGCGACGTCCTGCGGCGGGTTCGCGCCGAGCTCGATGGCGCCTATCCCAGCCTGCTGCGCCACGGCCCGTCGGCGGTGCTCTACCGCGCCGCCGACCTCATCGTCGACGGGTACGAGGAGGCCATCGACTGCATCACGGTCGACGTCGACGACATCGAGACACAGGTGTTCGACGGGCAGGACGAGGACCACGCCGAGCGCATCTACAAGCTCAAGCGGGAGGTCGCCGAGTTCCGCCGGGCCGTCCAGCCGCTGGCAGGACCGCTCGGCACGCTCGCGGCCGGGACCGTCGAGGGAGTCGACACCGCCACAGGGACCTTCTTCCGTGACGTGCACGACCACCTGCTCCGCGCCGCTGACGCGATCGACGGATTCGACCGGCTGCTGACCGACGTGCTGCAGGCCAACCTCGCGCGAGTCGGCGTGCGGCAGAACGCGATCGCCGTCCGCCAGAACGAGGACATGCGCAAGATCTCGGCCTGGGCCGCGATCGCGCTCGTGCCCACGGCCGTCGCCGGCATCTACGGCATGAACTTCGACAACATGCCTGAGCTGCGCTGGGAGTACGGCTACTTCGCCATCGTCGGGGTCATCGCGACGGCCTGTGTGGTGCTGCATCGACTCTTCCGGCGCAACGGCTGGCTGTAGCGCGCACCACATCGCCGTTCAGATGGCGTCAAGATCCTTGACCTGCGAGGACGTGCAGAGGCGTCATGGAGGTATGCGCCTCACCCGCCTCCATCCACCCCACGGCGTCCCCGAGGACCACCGCGCCACCGTCATCGCCTATGCCGCGATCGTCCCGCTGCTCGTGTGCGCCACCGTCGCGACCACAGGGGTGCACGCTCCGCAGACGACGGCCGTCCTGCTCGTGGTGCTCGTGATCGTCGCTGCCGCCGCGACCGGGCTGCGCGCGGCGGGTCTCACCGCCACGGTGTCGGGGACCTTGTGGTTCGACTACTTCCTCACCGAGCCGACCCGTTCCCTGGCCATCTCGGGGCCTCAGGACGTGCAGACGGCGCTGCTGCTGCTCGTGGTCGGTGTGGCCGTCACCGAGATCGCGCACCGCCACGCCACCCCGGCCCGCACCACCGTCAGGGGCCGGGCGCAGGCCACCGCGCGGGCCACCCCCACGGGCAGGGGGCGGACCGGCGGAGGACGAGCCACCTAGGCTTGGGCGGCACCTAGGCGGGGGCGCCGGGCGCGCCGGGTGCCACGGTGTGTGCCGCGCCCTCCCGGCGGACCATGAACCCCACGACGATGAAGACGGCTCCCCAGGCGAGGGCCATCAGGCCCAGCCAGAACGCGACCGCGACTGCGCCGGTGCCCGGGTTGAACGCGAACAGCAGGCCGATCACGATCGACAGCGCGGCGCTGAGGAACAGCAGCCAGCGAGGCTGGGCGATGGTGCTGGAGAAGGCGCCGAACAGCTCGAACAGTCCGCGCACGACGAGCCAGATGCCGAGGATCCACGTCAGCCCCACCGCGGTGACGCCGGGACGGAAGATGGCGAACAGGCCGGCGAGCAGGCCGAGAATGCCCATGGCCACCAGCCAGCCCTTGCCGATGGCCTCGGGCTGGAAGGCCTGCACCAGCGAGCCGATGCCGTCGACCACGGCCCAGACGCCCCACATCAGGGCGAGGGCGACGGCGGTGGTGACGGGCCATACCATCGCCACGATGCCGAAGACGATCCCGAGGACCCCCCGGACGACCAGCATCTTCCAGCTCACGTTGAGCCAGTCGTGATTCATGTCGCACCACCCTTGGTGAGTCGCGTCCCGCCGTGCACGGGCTCACCTCACGGTAGGGCCAATGCGGCCGTCCGAACAGAGCCCAACAGCCCAACAGCCCTCTCGGGCTTGAGGACTAGGCCGGCAGCCGCACGGTGAACCGGCACCCGCCGTCGTGGTTGGCGACGGCCACCGTGCCCTCGTGTGCCTCCACCAGCCCCTTGACGATCGCCAGGCCCAGCCCCGCCCCCGCACCGCTGCCGGGGGTGCGGGCGTGGTCGCCCTGCCAGGCGACGTCGAAGACACGCTCGAGGTCGGGCGGGTCGATGCCGCCGCAGGCGTCGGTGACGCTGAGCTCGACGGTGCCCCCGTCACGCCGAGCATGGATGCTGACCGCGCCGTCGGCCGGCGTGTGGCGGATCGCGTTCATGACGAGGTTGGCGACAACCCGCGACAGGGCTCCCGGGTCGGCGCGCACGAGCACGTCGGCGTCGACGTCTCCCCCGACCCTGACCCGGCGGGCGCGGGCCACCGGGCCGGCGCCGGCAATCGACTCGCTGACGACGTCGCTCAGCTGCACCGTCTGCAGCGACAGGCTGAGGGCACCGGCGTGGATCCTCGACAGCTCGAAGAGGTCGTCGACCATGAGCACCATGCGGTCCACCTCGCCGAGCATCTGCCGGTGGTAGCGGGCTGGGTCCTCGGCGATGCCGTCGTCGAGGGCCTCAGTCATGGCACGCAGTCCGGCCAGCGGGGTCCGTAGGTCGTGCGAGACCCAGGCCACGAGCTCCCGCCGGGACTGCTCCATTCGGTGCTCGCGCTCCCGGGCAGCGCGCAGCTGCTCACTGCTGCGCGCGAGCTCGGCACTGACCGCCCGGAACTCACGTGGCCCCGAGGAGACCTCGGCGACCGGCTCGCCGGCCCCGAGCCGGTGCGCGCTGTCACGCAGGGTGCGGGCCTCGCCGAGGAGGCGCCGGGCGAGCCAGAGCGCGAACCCCAGAGACACCAGCCCCGAGACCAGGCAGACGAGGAGGACGACCTCCAGGTCGTGGAAGGAGAGGAACATCGCCTGTGCCGTCCCCACCACCCCCGCAAGGATCCCGCCGACGGCGGCCACGGCCACAAGCCCCGACGCCCACAGGATCGAGGCACGACGCAGCTGCCAGCTGAGCAGGGCGCAGACCGCACCGACCGCCAGCGACAAGCCTGCGGCGATGAGGACGACTTCCACCTGGTCGCG
>NZ_DATBMI010000158.1:0-3139 GCF_036554925.1 Pedococcus sp. | reverse complement strand
GTCAAGGGCGGCAAGGCGGGTCGCCCGTTCGAGGTCACCATCGACCTCGGTGGGCCGGAGGAGCGAGATGTCGACGCCCTCGCCGACAACGAGCCCGTCAAGGCGGGCCAGGTCATCCGCATCCGCACCACCGGCGGCGGTGGTTGGGGCGACCCGCTCGAGCGCCCCTACGACGAGGTCGAGCGCGACCTGCGTTGGGGCAAGGTGTCCTTCGAGGGCGCCCGCCGCGACTACGGCGTCGTGGCCGGCGGGACCAAGGACGCGCCAGTGGTCGACGCGGCGGCCTCCGACGCGCTGCGCGACCAGCTGCGTGCCGACCGCCCCGCAGAGCCGTTCTTCGACCGCGGCCCCGGCTACGCCCGGCTCGCCGAGGGCAGGACGGCCGCCGATGTCGACTGGCTCTGAGCGCCCCACCGGCCCCAGAGTGGAAGCGTGAGCCACGACCCCGCGGCACCCGTGCTGGTGATGGGCGCGTCCGGAAAGACCGGGCGCGCCGTCACCGCGGCACTGGTGGCGCGGGGTCTTCGTGTGCGTGCCGGTGTGCGCTCCGACGCCGGCGCCAGGGCGGCGTATGCCGCGGGGGCCCGCGAGATGGCGCACGTCGACCTCGTGTCGGGCGTCGGGCTGGCCGAGGCGGCGGCTGGGTGCCGGGCCATCTACCACCTCGCGCCCAACGTCCACCCCGACGAGGTCGGCATGGCGACCCGGGCCGTGGCCGCGGCCCGCGCCGGGGGCGTCCGTCGCATCGTCTTCCACTCGGTGCTGCACCCCGACGACCACACCATGCCCCACCACCTGCGCAAGGCCGCCGCCGAGGAGGTCGTGCGGAGGTCGGGACTCGCCTGGACGATGCTCCGGCCGGCGGCCTACCACCAGAACCTCGCCGAGGCGGCCCGCGGGGGCCGGCTGGCCGTCCCCTACCGTCTCGACGCGCCCTTCACGAACGTCGACCTCCGCGACGTCGCCGAGGTGGCCGCCCTGGTCCTGGGCAGCGACGGAGCCGGCGACCACGAGGGCCAGACCTACGACCTCTGCGGCGCCGAGACCCTGACGGTCTCGCGCATGGCCCACATCGCCAGCTCGGTGCTCGGCCGCGAGGTGGCCGCCGCGCGTGTCGACCCGGCCGCCTGGGCCCGTGCACAGGAGGGTCGCCTGGCGCCGGGCGCCATCGACGACCTGCTCGCGATGTTCGCCGCCTACGACCGCCGGGGGTTCGTCGGCAGCGCCGCCGCGCTGCGCATCCTGCTGCGCCGCGCCCCCGCAACGTGGGCCGACGTGCTGCGCCGTGAGGCGCTGCCCTCGCCGGTGCCGGACGAGCAGTCCGGCTGAGCCGCACGGTCGTGGCAGGGCGGGCGACCGCTGCGAGCCGGCCCCGCCGTCCCCGCCCCGGCCAGGGCCGCGTGAATATCCTCCGGGGCCTGCCCGCCCGTGCCCTCGCGGGGCGGCGACCGGGCTTCGAAGACCCCGCGTAACACGCTCGTCACGTGCGCAGACGGCATACGGGAAAACGCATTTCGCCCTGACGAGATGACACAGACAAGACCTGTGCCGCATGTCACAAATTGACGAGGAGGGCCCCTGTCGCGGATGGCACGCTCTGCGCAACAGCAGCGGGGCCACGGCCCCTGCCGGCAAGGGCGCCGGCGCCCCTTCCCCCCGGAGGCACTCATGGCTCGTTCGTCCCTCATCCGCCTGGCCGCTCCGACAGTGGCCCTCGCGCTCGCGCTCTCCGCCTGTGGCGGCAGCTCCTCCGGCAGCGGGGGCGGGGGCGGCGAGAAGGACCTCAAGGTCGCGGCACTGTTCTCCGGCTCCGCCACCGACGCCGACTACAACTCGCTCGGGCTGCTGGCCCTCGAGGCCGCGGAGAAGGAGCACGGTGCGGAGACTGCCCACTCCGAGAGCGTTCCCGTCCCCGACGCCGAGCGCGTCATGAAGGAGTACCTGGCCGATGGCTACAACGTCATCTGGAGCCACGGCAGCCAGTACTTCGAGGCGACCGCCAAGCTCGCCAAGCAGAACCCGGACGTGACCTTCATCGGCGAGTTCGACGACAAGCCGAAGGAGTCGGTGCCCAACCTCTGGGTCCTCGACCGCAACTTCCACGTCGCCTTCTACCCCATCGGCGTCCTGGCGGGCGCCACCACCAAGTCCGGCAAGATCGGCTACGTCGGTGGGCTGAGCCTGCCGTTCTCCTACTCGGAGGTCCACGCCCTGAACCAGGCGCTGAAGGACACGGGCTCCTCGGCCACGGTGAACCCGGTCTGGACCGGTGACTTCAACGACCCCGCGAAGGCGCAGCAGATCACCACGCAGCTGATCGGGCAGGGCAACGACGTCATCGTCGGCTCCCTCAACCTCGGCATGGTGGGCGCGTTCCAGGCGACCAAGGGCAAGGCCGCTGACGTGGTGGTCACCGCCAAGTACACCGACAAGTCCCAGTTCGACCCCGAGCACTACGCGACCTCCACGATCTACGACTTCACCAAGCCGCTGGGCGAGATGCTGACCAAGATCGAGTCCGGCACGACCTCGGGCTACTTCCCGCTGGGCTTCGACTCCGGTGTGTCGATCCAGCCGCCGAAGAACGCCTCCCCCGAGGTCGTCGCCAAGGTCGAGAAGGCCGTGGCCGACATCAAGTCCGGCGCGGTCACGGTCGAGAAGAACCTCACCCCGATCAAGTGATGGGCCGACCCGACATGACCTCGGTGGACGAGACGCGCCACGGCGTGGCCCAGCGATCCTCCGCTCCCCTCCTGACGATGGAGGGGATCCGGAAGACCTTCGGTCCCGTCGTGGCCCTGGACGGCGTCGACCTCACCGTCGGCCGCAGCGAGGTGCACGGCCTCCTCGGCGGCAACGGCGCCGGCAAGACCACCCTGATGAACGTCCTCTACGGGCTCTACCGCCCCGACGCCGGGGCGGTGGTGCTCGACGGCCAGCCCGTCGACATCCGCGACCCGAGAGATGCCATCTCGCACGGCATCGGCATGGTCCACCAGAACTTCCTCCAGGTGGAGACCTACACGGTCACGGAGAACATCGTCCTCGGCACCTCGATGCCGTCATGGCCGTCGGTCGACCTCAAGGCGCCGGCGAACCGCATCGCCGAGCTGTCCGAGCGCTTCGGACTGACCGTCGA
>NZ_DATBMI010000078.1:0-14359 GCF_036554925.1 Pedococcus sp. | reverse complement strand
GGAGGAGAAGCGCGCCTGGTCGATCGGCGTCGTCGGCAACGCCGCCACCGTCTTCCCGGAGCTGCTGCGCCGCGGGGTCCCGATCGACATCGTGACCGACCAGACCAGCGCCCACGACCCGCTGTCCTACCTGCCCGAGGGCGTCTCGCTCGAGGACTGGCACGACTACGCCGAGGCCAAGCCGGAGGAGTTCACCGACCGGGCCCGCGCGTCGATGGCCAAGCACGTCCAGGCGATGGTCGAGTTCCAGGACGCCGGCGCCGAGGTGTTCGACTACGGCAACTCGATCCGCGACGAGGCCCGGCTCGGCGGCTACGACCGCGCGTTCGAGTTCCCCGGCTTCGTGCCGGCCTACATCCGGCCGTTGTTCTGCGAGGGCAAGGGTCCGTTCCGCTGGGCCGCGCTCTCCGGTGACCCGAAGGACATCGCCGCCACCGACCGCGCGGTGCTCGACCTGTTCCCCGACAACGACCGCCTGCACAAGTGGATTCGCGGGGCGCAGGAGCGGATCGCGTTCCAGGGACTGCCCGCCCGCATCTGCTGGCTGGGCTACGGCGAGCGCGACAAGGCCGGTCTGGCCTTCAACGAGCTGGTCCGCTCCGGTGAGGTCAGCGCTCCCATCGTCATCGGGCGTGACCACCTCGACGCAGGGTCGGTGGCCAGCCCCTACCGCGAGACCGAGGCCATGCTCGACGGCTCCGACGCTATCGCCGACTGGCCGCTGCTCAATGCCCTCGTCAACACCTCCTCGGGTGCATCGTGGGTCTCGATCCACCACGGCGGCGGCGTCGGCATCGGCCGCTCGCTCCACGCTGGACAGGTCTCCCTGGCCGACGGCACCGACCTCGCCGCGCAGAAGCTGGCGCGGGTACTCACCAACGACCCCGGCATGGGGGTCATCCGGCACGTCGACGCCGGCTACGACCTCGCCGACCAGGTGGCGCAGGAGCGCGGGGTCCGCGTCCCGATGCGGGAGGCGTGAGGCCGCGCACCCGGTGAGCGCGCGACCACCCCGTCGCGCGCACAGGCTGGGGTGTGCCGCGGGGCGGGGTCCGCGGCATACCCCGCCGGGGTGAAGGCGTGGTCGGCCGCTGGGGGAGGATCACAGGTCATGAGGTTGTGGTCGCTGCACCCGGGCTACCTCGACCGGCAGGGGCTCACCGCCTGCTGGCGCGAGGCGCTGCTCGCGCAGGCTGTGCTGGCCGGCCGCACGAAGGGCTACCGGCAGCACCCGCAGCTGCGGAGGTTCCAGGAGAGCCCGTCGCCGCTCGACACGATCGGCGCCTACCTCGCCGCCGTCGCGGACGAGGCCCACGGGCGCGGGTACCGCTACGACCCGCGCCGCATCGACCGGATCCCCGCCGAGGTGCCCACCCCGGAGCTCGCCTCCGGTGCGCTGCACCTCGTCGTCACCACCGGACAGCTCGGTTACGAGTGGGGCCACCTGCGGGTCAAGCTGGCCACCCGCAGCCCGGACTGGCTCGAGGCGCTCGGCGGGAGGGGGGCCCCTGCCGGGCGGGCCGAGCCGCATCCGCTCTTCACCGTGGTCGAGGGGCCGGTGTCTGACTGGGAGGTCGTCAGGAGGTAGCGGACACGGGGTCCGTCACGTCCGCCACCTCTGCGCCCAGCGCGCGGACGACGTCGTCGCCGCGGGCGGTGGCGGCCACGCCGTGCGCCCCGGCCCCGATCGAGACCGTGCGGCCCGGCACCGTCGCATCGGCCACCACCGGCCATGGCCGCAGCGAGCCGAAGGGCGTGATGGTCCCGCGCTCGTAGCCGGTGACGTCCCTGGCCGTGACGGCGTCGGGCATCGACAGCCGGCTCACCCCGAGGTGTGCCCGCAGCTTGGGCCAGGAGATCTCCCGGTCGCCGGGCACGAGCACGAAGAGGAAGTCGTCATCGGCGCGACGGACCACCAGTGTCTTGACGATGTCGCCGGGCTCGACACCACGGGCCGCGGCAGCCTCCTCGAGTGAGCCGACCCGGCCGTGGCGGGTCAGGGTGTGCTCGATCCCGGCCTCGGCCAGCGCGGCGGCTGCCCGCTGCTCGCCGTCGGGTGCAGTCATGGCCCCACAGTAGAACGGTGGCCCCGCTCGTCAGCCCCACCACGTCACCCGCCACCACGTCACCCGCCACCACACGCCCATCACGTCATCCCCCCAACCGCGTACGGGCGGGCGTCAGGCCTACGCCATCTGGAGGTCGTGCCGGCGCCGGAGCATGCCTTGACTGGAAGGGCCACGTCGCCTCGAGAAGCTGGGGCGGCCCGGTGGTTGGCAGCCACCCAGCTGGGCCCGGGGGGCCCGATGCCGCAGGGGTCACCAGGAGCCACGCCTGCCGATTCGGCATGTCGAGCGGGCACGGCCGTGCGATGCCCGCGGCCGGACCATGGCACATCCGTCGAGGGGGTTGGGGAGAATGTACGTTCGCTCAGTGCTGGCCGTCGCCACGAGCGTGGCGGTCGTCGTGGCCACGGCCACGGCAGGACACGCCGAGGTGTTGAACCGGTCGCCGGAGCCGTCGGCCCACGCCGACAACGGCACGGTGTTCACCTCGGTGCAGGTGGGCAGCCGGCTCTACATCGGTGGCTCCTTCACGAGCGTCGACGGTGCTCCGCGGGTTCGTCTCGCGGCGCTGGACGCGGGATCAGGCGACCTGACGTCCTTCCGCGTGGACGTCGACGGCGACATCGCCGCGCTCGCCTCCGACGGCGCCGGCACGCTGTTCATCGGCGGGAAGTTCAACTACGTGGACGGTGTGCGGCGCAACAACATCGCCGCCGTCGACGTCTCCACCGGCGCCGTGACGGACTTCGACCCCGCCCCGAACGGCATCGTGCGCTCCCTGGACCACATCGGGGGGATGGTGGTGTTCGGAGGGGGCTTCACGAAGGTGAACGGCGCGTCGGCCTCGTATCTCGCGGCCGCGGATGCCGACACCGGGGCGCTCGACAGCGGCTTCCCCACCGCGGATGGCGTCGTCTACACGGTCAAGGCCGCGGGGGACGCGGTCTACGTCGGCGGGGAGTTCTCGCGCATCGACGGCACGTCCCGCAGCAGGGTGGCCGCCCTGAGCTCGTCTGGAAGCCTCCTCGGGTACCAGGCCACGCCCTCAGCGCCCGTCTACGACGTCGCGGTCGACGGTGCTGGGGTCTTCCTCGCGGTGGGCGGGGGCCTTCCGAACGGCAACTCGCTGCTCAAGACGACGTCCTCGGGCTCCACCGTGTGGCGGGTCGCGACCGACGGCAACCTGCAGGCCGTCGAGGTGGTCGGCGACACGGTGTACGCAGCGGGCCACTTCAACAAGCTGTGCGGCTCCACCACGAACGGGTGCGGGAACACCACCGCCGCCAAGAAGGCGTTCGTGGCCGACTCGGGCGGGAGCGCCCCCAACGCGCGGGCGTGGGCGAGGTTCAACAGCGCGCTCGGCGTCTGGGACCTCGCCCAGGCCGGCGGCAGCCTCTACGCGCTGGGTGTGTTCACCAAGGTGAACGGCTCGACCTGGCCACGGGTCGCCCGCTTCCAGGAGTGAGGGCGACGGCGTCTCGCCGGCGTCCGGGCGGTTCTCGGATCCGAGACGGTTCCAGGGCTCCACCTCTCGATCCCGGGCACTGGCCACGGTGGGATGGCAGCGGAACGCGTGCCGAGGGAACGAAAAGCGCCCGCGGCACGCTCCTCCACCGCAGAGGCCGAGACGAAGGAGTCGCCGGAGTGAGCTTCGAGTCGATGTGGGCAGCGCTCCAGCCAGTGGGCCGCGATGCCCACACCGGCGGCTACCGCCGCTATGCGTGGACCCGCGAGGACCACGACCTGCGCGAGTGGTTCGCGGGGGAGTGCGCGGCGCGTGGCCTCGACCTCACCGAGGACCGGATGGGCAACCAGTGGGCGTGGTGGGGCGACCCCGACGCCGCCGCCTCCCGTGGGCAGCAGGGCATCGTGACCGGGTCCCACCTCGACAGCGTGCCCGACGGCGGGGCCTTCGACGGCCCGCTCGGCGTCGTGAGCGGGCTCGCCGCGATCGACCTGCTCCAGCACAAGGCGGCAACGGAGGAGCCGGGGTGGCGGCCCGGCAGACCCATCGGCGTCGTCAACTTCGTCGACGAGGAGGGCGCACGCTTCGGCGTCGCGTGCGCCGGCTCGCGAGTGATCACCGGCGTCCTCGACGCTGAGCGGGCGCGCTCGCTGACCGATGCCGACGGGATGACCATGGCCGACGCGCTGCGCCGGGCCGGTCGCGACCCCGAGCTCCTCGGCCCGGACCCGGACGCCCTGCGCCGCATCGGCGCCTTCGTCGAGCTCCATGTCGAGCAGGGCCGAGGGCTGGAGGACCTCGACCAGCCGCTCGCCGTCGGCACCGACATCTGGCCCCACGGCCGCTGGCGCCTCGACTTCCCCGGTGAGGCCAACCACGCGGGCACCACGCGGCTCGCTGACCGCCGCGACGCCATGATCGGCCTCGCCCGGGCGGTCCTCACCGCTCGCGGTGCGGCCGAGCGGCACGGCTGTGTCGCCACCGTCGGCAAGGTCGCCGTCCAGCCGGGCGGGGTCAACGCCATCGCCAGTGCCGCGACGGCCTGGCTCGACGCCCGCGGGGCGGAGGAGCCGGCGGTGCGCGCCGCCGTCGCCGAGGTGGCTGCCGAGGCGGAGCGTGCGGGCGCCAGCGTCACCGAGGAGTCGTGGACCCCGACCACGCCCTTCGACCCGGAGCTGGCCGCTCGCCTGCAGCGCACGCTCGGCGGCATACCGATGCTGGGGACGGGGGCGGGCCACGACGCCGGCATCCTGGCCAACGCGGGCATCCCCACGGCGATGCTGTTCGTCCGGAACCCCACCGGAATCTCCCACTCGCCAGAGGAGTGGGCTGAGCGCGATGATTGTCTCGCCGGGGTCGCCTCCCTGGCGATGGTGCTCGAGGACCTCGCGGGGGTGGGCGCATGACGGACGCAGCGGGTGGCAGGACCTACTGGGCCGAGAACGCCTGGCTGCCGGGCGGGCTCGCCACCGGCGTGCGCTTCAGGGTGGCCGGCGGCCGGTTCGCCGAAGTGCAGACCCGCCAGAAGGCGCAGGAGGGCGACGAGCGCCTGCCAGGCGTGGTCCTGCCGGGGCTCGCCAACGCCCACAGCCACGCCTTCCACCGCGCGCTGCGGGGGCGCACGCACGGCGACGGGGGCAACTTCTGGACCTGGCGCGAGCAGATGTATGCCGTGACGCGCCGCCTCAATCCCGAGACCTACCTCGCGCTGGCGCGTGCCGTCTTCTGCGAGATGGCGCTCGCCGGCTTCACGGTCGTCGGCGAGTTCCACTACGTGCACCACGACGAGGCCGGGAACCCGTACTCCGACCCCAACGCGATGGGGCGGGCCCTGCTGCGGGCCGCCCGGGAGGCCGGGGTGAGGATCACCCTGCTCGACACGTGCTACCTCTCCGGCGGCCTGAGCGGAGACGGCCACCTCCCGCTCGACGACGTCCAGCGGCGCTTCACCGACGGTGACGTCGACGGCTGGGCCGGGCGGGTCTCCGCGCTCGCCGACGACGACAACTCCCGGATCGGTGCGGCCGTCCACTCGGTGCGGGCCGTGCCGCGCGAGCACCTCGCCGCCATGGCCCGGGCCGCGGCGGACAAGCCGCTGCACGTGCACCTGAGCGAGCAGCCGGCGGAGAACCACGCGGCCCAGATGTTCTACGGGCGCACGCCGACCGAGCTCCTCGACGAGGCGGGGTTGCTCAGCCCCCGCACGACCGCCGTCCATGCCACGCACGTCAGTGACCGCGACATCAAGCTGCTCGGGGCCGCGCGGGTCACCGCCTGCTTCTGCCCGACGACCGAACGCGACCTCGCCGACGGCATCGGCCCGGCGCGGCCCCTGCGCGACGCGGGCAGCCGGCTCGCCCTCGGCTCGGACCAGCACGCCGTGATCGACCCGTTCGAGGAGCTGCGTGGGCTGGAGATGCACGAGCGGCTCGCGAGCAACGAGCGCGGCCGGTTCACGGCCGGTGAGCTCGTCGAAGCCGCCAGCGCCGCTGGCTACGCGAGCCTGGGCTGGGACGACGGCGGCCGCATCGCCGACGGTGCCCTCGCCGACTTCGTCGTGGTGCGCACCGACACCGTGAACACCGCGGGCACCCGCGCAGGTCAGGCCATCTACTGCGCCACCAAGGACGACATCGACCACGTGTTCGTCGGCGGCGAGGAGGTCGTGCGTCACGGCCACCACCGCATCGGACATGTCGCTCGGCTCCTCAGCGAGGCGCTCGACCTCGTCCGGGGCCGCGCGTGACCGCTGCCGCCGCCAGCACCCTGGTCACCGGGATCGGCGAGCTCGTCACCTGTGACGGCACCGGCCCCGACCGCCTCGGGATCCGCCGCGATGCCGCCCTCGTGGTGGACGACGGGCGCATCGCCTGGCTGGGTCCGTCGCGCAGCGCCCCCGACGCCGACCGCTCCGTCGACCTCGCAGGGCGTGCGGTCCTGCCGGGCTTCGTCGACTCCCACTCCCACCTCGTCTTCGCCGGCGACCGGGCAGCGGAGTTCGCCGCCCGCATGGCGGGCCAGCCCTACGACGGCGGCGGCATCGGGGTGTCCGTCGCCGCCACCCGGGAGGCCGGCGACGACGAGCTGCGAGCCCTGGTCGCCGGGCGCGTCGCCGAGATGCGCGCGCAGGGCACGACGACCGTGGAGATCAAGGGTGGCTACGGCCTCACGGTCGACGACGAGGCGCGCTCCCTGCGCATCGCCCGCGAGTTCACCACGGAGACCACCTACCTCGGCGCCCACGTGGTGCCCGCGGAGTACGCTGCCGACCGTGCGGCATACCTCGACCTCGTGACCGGGCCGATGCTGGCCGCGACGGCCCCGCACGCGCGGTGGGCCGACGTCTTCTGCGAGCCCCGCTCCGCCCACGCCTTCACCGCCGAGGAGGCCCGCGTCGTGCTCCTCGCCGCCCGCGGGGCGGGGCTGGAGCTGAGGGTCCACGGCAACCAGCTCGGCCCGGGGCCCGGCGTCCAGCTCGCGGTCGAGCTCGGCGCCGCCAGTGTCGACCACTGCACGTACCTCTCGGCCGCCGACGTCGAGGCCCTCGCCAGCGCGGCCGGCGCGACCGTCGCGACCCTCCTGCCGGGAGTCGAGTTCTCGACGCGCTCGCCCTACCCCGACGGCCGCCGGCTGCTCGACGCCGGCGTCTCGATCGCCCTCGCGACGGACTGCAACCCCGGCACCTGCTACTCCTCGTCGATGCCGTTCGTGGTCGCGCTCGCGGTGCGGGAGATGGGGCTGACGCCCGCGGAGGCCGTGTATGCCGCGACCGCGGGCTCCGCGCTGTCCCTGCGCCGTAGCGACATCGGTCGGATCGAGGTGGGTGCGAGGGCTGACCTCGCGGTGCTGGACGCGCCGTCACACCTGCACCTGGCGTACCGTGCCGGCGTCCCGATCGCCCGCGCGCTCGACCTGCCCGCGACGTCCTCGACGTCCTCGACGTCCTCGACGTCCTCGACGTCCTGACGTCCTAGACGTCGCCCTCCTGCATGGGCTTGGGCAGGTGCCCGGTCGACTTCTCGTAGTACTCCGCGGCCTTGCGGGTCACGATGACGCGGGCGGCGCCCACTGCGAGGCCGGTCAGCGCCGCGAAGAGGATCGCCTCCTTGGCCGGGGTCCGCGGGTCGCGGGGGTCGAGGACGTCGTCCCGACCGGAGTGCTTCCAGATCTCGGTGACGACCTTGTTCGCGAGGATCCCCGCGAGGACCGCCGAGCCGGTGCCGAGCACGCGCCACACCATGGTTCCCATTGCCTGCTCCTCCAGATCGACCGCCACTGCGCTCTCCCACCCTGTCACAGGGTGGAGTAATGTTCACCGCGTAACGACAGGGGAGCGCGCAAGCGCTGAGAGTGCGGTCCGCCGCAGACCCTCGAACCTGCTCCGGTTAGCACCGGCGAAGGGAGTCGGGATCTCAAGTACCGTGTCGGCCTGCGGCCATGTCGTGTGCCGTCCGCCGGCTGGCACGGTGCTTCCCCCGAGGTATCCACGGATCCCACGGGAAGAGGAACACCACCATGAGCACCACCAACATCCGCACCGCCCCCGGGCAGCGCCCGGGACGGAGCATCCTCGCCAGCCGCCCCCTGATGGGCTGGCGCACCGTCGACCTGCTGACGATCGCCTTCCTCGGCGCCGCGTTCGGGGTCGCCTACTGGGGCTGGGACATCCTCTACACCGGGCCCCTGGCCGCCCTCCAGTTCGCCTTCGCGCCGCTGGGTGGCCTGTTCGCGGGCACGTGGTTCCTGGCCGGCGTGGTCGGCGGCCTCGTCGTCCGGCGTCCCGGTGCCGCATTCCTGTGCGAGGTGCTGGCGGCCCTCGTCTCGATGCTGCCCGGGACCGAGTGGGGCGCCACGGTCCTCGTCTCCGGCATCGTGCAGGGTCTGGGCTGCGAGCTCGTCTTCGCCCTGTTCGGCTACCGGTTCTTCGGCCTGCTCGCGGCCGTCCTCGCCGGGGCCATGGCCGGTCCCTTCGCCGCGGCCTACGAGTCGACCACCTGGATCCAGGACTGGTCGCTGGGCTGGAAGCTGGCGTATGCCGGGGTCCTCGCGTTCTCCGGCGCCGTGCTGGCAGGCCTGGGAGGCTGGGCGCTGACCCGCACGCTGGCGAACGCCGGAGCGCTCAACGCGTTCCCCGCCGGCCAGGAGGCGCGGGAGCGTCACGCTGTCTGACGGGGGTGGCGGCACTCACGGGTCGGGCGGGTCGGGCGTGGCCGAGGCACCGGTGACCCCGCGCCGGCTCGGCGCCGGCCGCGTCGACGTGAGTGGCCTCACCTGGCGACCGTTCGGTCGCCGCGAGCCGGTGCTGCACGACCTCGACCTGGCCATCCCGGCCGGGCAGCGAGTGTTGCTCGTGGGGCCGAGCGGGTCGGGGAAGTCCACGCTGCTGCGAGCCCTCGCCGGCGTCCTCCAGGTCGCCGACTCGGGAGACCTGGACGGCACGGTCGAGATCGACGGCGCCAGCCCGCACGCCCGGGCCGGTGCCGTCGGCCTCGTGCTGCAGGAGCCGGGCTCGGGGGTCGTGGCGGCCACGATCGGCCGCGACGTCGCCTTCGGCCTGGAGAACACCGGCGTGCCCCGCCAGGAGATGCCCGCTCGGGTCGAGCGCGCCCTGTCGGCGGTGCGCCTCGACATGCCCCGGGACACCCCGACCCACGCGCTGTCGGGCGGCGAGCAGCAGCGCCTCGCCCTCGCCGGCGCGCTGGCGCTCGAGCCGACCCTGCTGCTCCTCGACGAGCCCACCGCCATGCTGGACCCGGTCACCGCCGCGGCGGTCCGGGACTGCGTCGAGGAGGTCGTCGCCGCCGACCGGCTGACGACCGTCGTCGTCGAGCACAGGCTCGGGCCCTGGGTCGCCTTCGCGGACCGGCTGGTCGTCCTCGACCGCGCCGGCACGGTCGTCGCCGACGGTGACCCGGAGCAGGTGCTCGACGAGCGCGGCGACGCCCTCGCGGCCGAGGGAATCTGGGTTCCCGGCGTCCCCGATCCCGAGCCGACCGGCATACCGGCCGGGCTGTTCGGGCCGGGGCCCCTCGGCGCGAACCTCGTGGCCGTGGACGCCGCCGACGTGACGGTGCGGCGGAGCGTCCGCACCCTCAGCGGCGCGACGCGGAGCACGCTCGCCGTCGACGGCCAGTGGCTCCAGGCCAGGGCCGGGCAGACCCTGGCCCTCGTCGGGCCGAGCGGATCGGGCAAGTCCACGCTCATGCTCGCTCTGGCGGGCCTGCTCGGCGTCGACGACGGGGTGGTCCGAGCCCATCCGTCCCTGGCGCCGCAGCGCTCACGCAACCCCCGCGACTGGGACACCGTCGACCTCGCCCGCAGGGTCGCGTGGGTGCCGCAGTGGTCGTCCTCCGCGATCGTCGCGACCACGGTGCTCGACGAGGTGATGACCACCGCCCGGGCCGTGGGCCTCGTGGAGGCCGAGGCGGAGGAGCGGGCCGTCGCGCTGCTCGAGCTGCTCGGCATCGACCACCTCCTCCGGGCGGACCCGCGTCACCTCAGTGGCGGCGAGCAGCGTCGTCTCGCCATGGCGGCGGCGGTCGTGCACCAGCCCGCGCTGCTGCTGGCCGACGAGGCGACCGTCGGGCACGACCGCCTCACCTGGGCTGCGGTCATGGGGGTGGTCGAGGGGCTGCGCGACGCCGGTTCGGCGGTGGTCCTCACCACTCATGACGAGGCGGTGGTGATGCGGGCCGACCGCACGGTGGAGCTGGCCAGGCCGCCGCAGGACCCGCCTCCGGAGGCGCCCCGCCAGCCGCTCCTCGCGCGCTGCGGGCCGCTGTCACTCCTGCTCGCGAGCACCCTGGCGATCCCGGCAGGCGTGGCGGTCTCGCAGTGGCAGGCCGGGCTGGCCGTCCTGGCCACCCAGGTCGCGCTCGCTGCCGTCGGGCTGCTCGCTCCCGGTGAGGGTCCGCCTCCGGAGGGCCGGGTGCGCAGCGTCCTGGTCCGCTGCCTGCCCGGTCTGCTCGGTGCGCTCTCGGTCGGGTGGTCGACCTGGCTCTTCGGAGGCCGCGACCTCGAGGTCGCAGCCGCCGCCGCCGTGCGGGTCCTGGTCATCGTGTTTCCCTCCGCGGTGCTGATCCGCCACGTCGACCCCGATGCGCTGGGCGACCACCTCGCCCAGCGGCTCAGGCTGCCGGCGCGCCCGGTCGTGGCGACGGCGGCCGCGCTGCAGCGGGTCCACACGCTCGGGGACAGCTGGACGGAGATCGCCCGGGCCCGACGGGTGCGCGGGATCGGCGCGAGCCGTCGCTCACCCGCTGCGCTCGTCGCCGAGGTGGCGGCCCTGACGATCGGCATGCTGGTGCGCTCGCTCCAGGCGGCGGCGGCCCTCGCCGTGGCGATGGACGCGCGCGGCTTCTCGACCGCCCACCGCCGGACGTGGTGGGCACCTGCGCCGTGGCGCTGGTCCGACACCGCCCTCACCTCGCTGTCCCTCGTCCCGCTGGCGGTCTCGCTCCTGCTCTGATGGGTCCTTCGGCATGGACCGGCGCCGCAGCCCTAGGGAGGGGCGGACTGCGGCGCCGGGGTCGGGGGGCCGTGCCTACGGCTGGCCGGCGTGGCTGGGCCGCTGGCCGGTCGGCGGCTGACCCGTGGACTGTCGGCGGCTGGGCTGGCGGTGCCGGGGCCGGTGCCTGGGCTGGTGGCTGGGAGGGGCCGGGGCGGGCTCGTTCAGGCCGGCCACCCACGCGCAGAGGTAGAGCATGCCGACGATGACCAACGGCATGCCCGCGGCGGCGGACGACCCGCTCAGGTGCAGGCCGCCGTTGTCGCCGAGGTGGCGCAGTCCCGCGGCCACCACGCTGACGAACGGCACGAGCCCGTCGATCACCAGCAGGACCCCGGCCTCGCGCGCATGGTGCAGACCGACGACGGAGAGGGGCACGCCGAGCACCACCGCGGCGACGGCCACCACCGGGCCGGTCTGCGGCGTCAGGATCGCCTCGGCCACGGCATACCCGCCCAGCAGTGCCACGGCCCCGCGGAGCGTCCGCAGGGAGCGGGCCGGGCGGTGCAGCGCCTCGGTGACCAGCAGCGCGAGGGGGACGACGATCAGCGCGACGAGCGCGACAGCAGCCGAGCCGCCGGGGTTGTCGATGATCTCGCCGACCGCGAAGGGGATGGCGAACGCCGCGAACACCGTCATCAGGGTGAAGGCCCCTCGTCTCAGGAAGACCGACATCGTGGCTCACGCTCCTCTCCGCCCCTCAGAGTGGAAGGGTCGCCACGGCGCCGAGTAGAGGCGAACGTCCCCGCTCGGGTGTGACCCGGCAGGGTGCGCGGCGGACCCGCCACGCCTCACGCGCCCTGTGGCTGCCGCCTCGGCCGCGAAGAGACCTGAACCAGGCTGCGCGAACCGCTTGTGCCCGTGGCCGGGCAGGGGCAGGGTGGCGCCATGAACCGCGCAGCCGACAGCCGGGAGGGGCGCGACCCCGCCACGCCGGAGCAGATCCGCAACGTCGTCCTCGTCGGCCCGGGAGGTGCGGGCAAGACGGCGCTGTTCGACCGGCTCGTCGCCGCCTGCGTGCCCTCCCGCCGGCCGCGTGAGTCCCACGAGCCCTCGCTGGGGCTGACCGCCGCCGCCCTGGAGCGCAACGGGTGCACCATCAACCTGCTCGACACCCCGGGGCACCCCGACTTCGTCGGCGAGGTGCGCGCGGGCCTCAGGGCGGCCGACGCGGCCGTCTTCGTCGTCTCGGCGGTGGACGGCCTCGACGAGGCGACCCGCCTGCTCTGGCGCGAGTGCGAGGTCCTCGGCATGCCGCGGGCGGTGGCGGTCACCCGGCTCGAGCAGTCCCGCGGCGACTTCCAGTCGACCGTCGAGATGTGCCAGCGCACGTTCGGCGACGCCCAGCCGCTGGCGCTGCCGCTGGGCCAGGACGGCTCGGTGACCGGCACCGCCGACCTGCTGCGCCGCCGGGTCCACGAGCAGTCGGCCGGCGACCCGGTGGAGCGCGACCCCAGCGAAGCCGAGGCCACGCTCATCGAGGAGCAGCGCGGCGCTCTCATCGAGTCGGTGATCGAGGAGTCGGAGGACGAGTCCCTGCTCGAGAGATACCTCGGCGGGGAGGAGGTCGACCTCGACGCGGTGGCCGCCGACCTGCGCACGGCGATCGCCACGGCGAGGTTCTTCCCCATCCTCCCGACGCACGCCCCCCGTGGCCTCGGCGTCGACGGCCTGCTCGACCTCATCGAGCAGGCCTTTCCGTCCCCGGTGGGAGCGAGCATCCCCGCTGTCTACACCCCCGTCGGCGCGGACTTCGGGACCATCACCTGCGACCCGGACGGCCCGCTCGTCGCGGAGGTCGTGCGCACCACGACCGACCCCTACGTCGGCCGGCTCTCGCTGGTCCGGGTGTTCTCGGGCACCCTGCGGTCCGACGAGGCCGTGCACGTCTCCGGGCACCTCGGGCAGTTCGTCGGGCGCACGCTCGAGGGCCACGACGACCACGACAGCGACGACGAGCGGGTGGGGCCCCTCTCGTCGCCCCTGGGCGACGAGATGCGCGCCAAGCCGTTCGCGATCGCCGGCGACATCGCCCTGGTCGCCAAGATCAGCCAGGCCGAGACCTCCGACACGCTCTCGGGCAAGGACAAGCCGGCCCTGGTCGAGCCCTGGGTGCTGCCGGAGCCGCTGCTGCCCGTCGCCATCCACGCGAAGTCCAAGGGCGACGAGGACAAGCTCGGCAGCGCCCTGCAGCGGATCGTCGCCGAGGACGTCACGATGCGTCTCGAGCACAACGCCGAGACGCACCAGGTGGTGCTGTGGGCGATGGGTCCCAGCCACGTCGACCAGCTCATCGCTGCGCTGAGGGAGCGCTACCACGTCGAGGTCGAGGTCGAGCCCCTCAAGACCTCGCTGCGCGAGACCTTCGTCCGCGCCACGCAGGTGCAGGGGCGGCTGGTCAAGCAGTCCGGCGGGCACGGGCAGTATGCCGTGTGCCGGCTGGAGATCGAGCCGCTCGAGCGGGGTTCCGGGATCGAGTTCGTGGACAAGGTGGTCGGCGGTGCGGTGCCGCGCCAGTTCATCCCCTCGGTCGAGAAGGGGGCGCGGGCCCAGCTCGAGAAGGGTGTGCTCGCGGGCTACCCGGTGGTCGACGTCCGGGTCACCCTGGTGGACGGCAAGGCGCACTCGGTGGACTCCTCCGACATGGCCTTCCAGACCGCGGCTGCCCAGGCGCTGCGCGAGGCGGCGAACGAGGCGACGGTGTCGCTGCTCGAGCCGATCGACGCCGTGGACATCACGGTCGCGGACGAAGCCCTCGGCTCCGTGCTCGCGGACCTGCGCGGCCGCCGTGGCCAGGTCCACGGAACGGAGCCGGCGCAGGTCGGGGGCTACACCGTGATCCACGCCGAGATCCCGCAGCACGAGCTCTCGCGCTACCCCATCGACCTGCGCTCGGTGTCGCACGGCACGGGGACCTTCACCCGCACCTTCGTCCGCTACGACTACATGCCGCCAGCCCTGTCCCGCGAGATCGTGGCCGGGTGAGGGCCCCGACGTGCCCACGACGCACCCACCCGGCCGCAGCGCCGAGGTCGACGCCTGGTTCGAGCGCTACGACAACCCGCAGAAGGAGCTGGTGCAGGCCGTGCGCGAGGCCGTGCTCGACGCCGACCCGCTCGTCGGCGAGGCGGTCAAGTGGCAGGCG
The DNA here is from genome assembly GCF_036554925.1 of Pedococcus sp. Taxonomy (NCBI): domain Bacteria; kingdom Bacillati; phylum Actinomycetota; class Actinomycetes; order Micrococcales; family Intrasporangiaceae; genus Pedococcus; species Pedococcus sp. The sequence continues at coordinate 176 of NZ_DATBMI010000078.1, read as the reverse complement.
CCGACCTTCGTCTACCGCGGCAACATCGCCTCGTTCTACCCGCGGTCCAAGGCGCACGCCGCCCTGATGTTCCACACCGGGGCCTCCCTGCCCGACCCGGAAGGACTGCTCGAGGGGGAGGGAGAGACCTCACGTGTCGCGAGGTTCGCCGACCTCGCCGACCTCGCGCGCAAGCG
>NZ_DATBMI010000133.1:0-4622 GCF_036554925.1 Pedococcus sp. | reverse complement strand
TCGTCGTGGTTGCCCTCGGCGACGGCCGCGACCGCGCGGGAGACCCCGACACCGTAGGAGCCCATGGTCACGGTGACGAGCTTGCCGTTCTGGTCGAGCACCTTGAGGTCGAGCGCCTCGGCGTACTTCCTGCCCAGCTGGAAGATGTGGCCCATCTCGATGCCGCGGGCCGTCTCGAGCACGTGGCCGCAGCTGGGGCACTCGTCGCCCTCGCGGACCTCGGCGGCCTCGATGGTGCCGTCGGCGGTGAAGTCGCGGCCGGCCACGAGGTCGACGACGTGCCTGCCGGGCTCGTTGGCGCCGGTCACCCAGCGCGTGCCCTCCACCACGCGGGGGTCGAGCAGGTAGCGCACCTTGGCGGTGCCCTGCTCGCCGAGCGCGCCGGGCCCGATGTAGCCCTTGACCAGGGCGGGGTTGTCGGCAAAACCCTTCTCGTCGAAGGCCTCGACCTCGGCGGGGGCCACCTGCGCCTCGAGACGCTTCTCGTCGATCTCGCGGTCGCCGGGCACGCCGATGGCCAGCGGCTCGCGGTGGCCGTCGGGGTACACGAGCGTCACGAGGACGTTCTTCAGCGTGTCGGCCGCCGTCCACGGACGGTCGTCGCGGGGGAACCGCTCGTTGAGGTGGGCGACCAGCGTCTCGATCGTCGGGGTGTCCGGGGTGTCCTCGACGTGTGCGGCGGGCGCGTCGTCGTACGGCAGCGCGTCGGGCACGGGCACCCGCACGGCCTCGACGTTCGCGGCATACCCACAGCTGGAGCAGCGCACGTAGGTGTCCTCGCCGTGCTCCGCGGTGGCGAGGAACTCCTCGGACTTGCTGCCGCCCATGGCGCCGGCCATCGCCTCGACGATGACGTAGTGGAAGCCGAGCCGGTTGAAGATGCGGATGTAGGCCTCGCGGTGGAGCTGGTAGGCCTTGTCCAGGCCGGCCTCGTCGACGTCGAAGGAGTAGGAGTCCTTCATGACGAACTCGCGGCCGCGCAGCAGGCCCGCCCGCGGACGCGCCTCGTCGCGGTACTTCGTCTGGATCTGGTACAGCGACAGCGGAAGGTCCTTGTACGAGGAGAACAGGTCCTTGACGGTGAGGGTGAACATCTCCTCGTGGGTGGGCCCGAGGAGGTAGTCGGCGTCCTTGCGGTCCCGGAGGCGGAAGATGTTGTCGCCGTACTCCTCCCACCGACCGGTGGCCTCGAAGGGCTCCTTCGGCAGCAGCGCGGGGAAGAGGAGCTCCTGGGCGCCGATGGCGTCCATCTCCTCGCGGACGATCTGCTCGACGTTGCGCAGGACCTTCAGGCCGAGGGGCAGCCAGGTGTAGATGCCGGGGCTGACGCGGCGGATGTAGCCGGCCCGGACGAGCAGCCGGTGGCTGGGCAGCTCGGCGTCGGCCGGGTCCTCGCGAAGGGTTCGCAGGAACAGGGTCGACATGCGCAGCGCCACTTCGGCTCTCCTCACGGTGGTGGTCAACTCCGGAGAGGATATCCGCCGGTATGCCGCGCGCTCACCGCGGCGTGGCGGGCGCGGCATACCGCGCCCGCGTGCCGTGGACCTCGAAGCCGAGACGCTCGTAGAGGCGGCGGGCGCGGGAGTTGTCGGTGTTGACCGCCAGCCAGGCCTGCTCGGCCCCCGTCCGGTGGATCGCCGTGAGGCTGCGGGCCGTGAGGTGGGCGCCGAGACCGGTGCCACGCCAGTCGGGCACGACGCCGACCTGGTCGATCCACGCACCGGAGACGGTCACGAAGCCGACCGGGCGCCCCTCGACGTCGAGGGCCACCCGCGAGAGGTCCGGCCGGAAGTCGTCGTCCTCGGCCAGGAAGCCGAGCCACTCCTGCGCGCTCGGGGCCGGGAAGCCGGGGCGGTCGGCGAAGGAGGCGGAGTAGGCCGCGTGGAAGGCGGGCGCGCTCTCCTCACCGAACGCGACGGTGCGGACGCCGCGCGGAGGCGGGCAGCGCGGGATGTGCGTCAGGTCGTGGCGCATCACGGTCTCGGCGAAGGTCTGGACCAGGCCGTGAGCCGCGTACAGGCGCTCCGCCCCGGGCGTCAGCGTCTCCGTGGCCACCCGCAGCGCCGCGCCGCCCGCCTGCTCCGCGGCCCACGCCATCAGCTCGCTGCCGATCCCGGCGCCGCGGAAGGACGGGTGCACCAGACCCATCGCCGTGACCGAGCCGTCCTCGGCCGGCTCGCTCACTGCACCCGCCGCCACCAGCTCGCCGAGCTCGTCGCGGGCACCGGTGGTGCGCGGCGTGAGGAAGCGGGCACGCAGCAGGTCCTCGCGTTCCAGCAGTGGCAGACCGCCGTCGGCCCTCAGGCAGGCACGGGCGAGCCGGCGCAGGCCGTGGAGGTCGCCTTCGCCGAGCGGCCCCCACGCGAGGGCGCCCATGGGTCTCAGGCCCTGCCGGCGGCGCGCAGCGCGGTGCGGATCAGCGGGAGCTGCAGGGGCAGCCGCGCCAGCGTGCCGGCGAACGCTGCCCGGGACGGGGTGTCCTGGCGCCGGGCGGCACGGCGGGCGTGGTTCAGGCTCATCTGGACGTTGCCGGGGTAGACCGCGACCAGGAGGACGGCGCTCCCCCAGCCGGCCCACCGCCGGGTGCGCGGGTGGAGCAGCCCGGCTGCGCAGAGGATCTCGGCGACACCGGAGGCGTAGACCAGGCCCCGGGGGGTCGGCAGGGCACGGGGCACGAGCGGCTCGAAGACCCCGGGCCTGACCAGGTGCGTGACGCCGGAGGTGAGGAACAGCGCGGCCAGGCCGGCGATGTCCTTGGAGAGGGTGGGGGCTGGCGTCGTCATCGGGCCATCCTGTCAGGCCGAGCCCACCCCAACGGGCTCAGCACGACACGGCCAGCGCGGCCAACGGCCCAGGCTCAGAGCAGGACCGTCGTGAACGAGCCGATGTCCTCGAAACCGACACTGGCGTAGGTCGCCCGTGCGCTGGCGTTGAAGTCGTTGACGTAGAGCGTCACCCATGGCGCCCGCGTCGCCATGACCTGCTCGACCACCGCGGCCATCGCGGGCACGGCCAGGCCCCGGCCGCGCAGGCGCGGGGCCAGCCAGACGCCCTGGATCTGCGCGCACCCCAGCGCCACCGAGCCGACGTCCGCCTTGAAGATGACCTCGTCGTCCTCGACCACGACGTAGGTGTGGCCCCGGTCGATCAGCGCCAGGAGGGAGGAGCGGTAGGCGTGCCCGCTGCCGCTGTAGGGCGGGTAGCCGATCTCGGCGGTGAACATGTGGGCCGCGGCCGGCATCACGAGGTCGACCTCGTCGACGGTCGCCGGCCGGACCCGCTCGTCGAGGCGGACGCCGAGCTGCGAGGGGCGGCGTCGGGTGCTCATGAGCGGCTGGTGCGGCCGGACCGCACGGGCCGGGCCCCACGAGGGGGCCAGCAGCCGCCACAGCTCGGTGACCTGTGGCGTCGGCCCGAGGATGGAGGCGCAGTGCCTGCGCCAGCGGCGCACTCGGTCGGCGAAGGCGTGGATGCTCGCGTCGTCGGCCTCGACGGGGACGAGGTTCGCGCTGGCCCAGCACATCGCCTCGAGCCGACCACCCTCGCGGTAGCCGAGCAGCGTCCCCGGCTGGGTCGTGAGGACTCCCTCGAGGATCCGCGCGGCGACGAACACGTTCGCGGGCAGGTCGCGGGCGCACAGCTCGAGCGCGTCGTCGCGGTCGGCTGTCGTCAGCGCCCGGATGGGCGACGTCGTGCGCAGCACGAGGCCAGCCTATGTGCTCGCGCCGCTCCGGGGCGGGTCATCAGCGCAGGGCCTGCGGTCGCGGGTACCGTCACGCACATGCGCATCGGCAACGTCGACGTCCGGCCTCTGGGCGGCGGGCCGGGCTGCCTGGCGATGATCCTGGCCTCGATCGCCCTCTCGATCATGCTCACGGTGCTGCTGAACCTGCTGCTGCGCTGAGCCCGGGCGGCGTCCGACGGCAACACCCGGGCACCGTCCGGCGGGTCTACGCTTCATGGTGACGGGTCGGGGACGGACTCCTCTCGCAGTCCCTGGGCCCGGACGAGAGGGTCTCATGCTCGAGGCGTCAGGTCCGACCTCCACGCGCCGGCTGCGCGCCGTCGTCGTGGTCGTGACGATGGCCGTCGTGTCGGTCGCCGTTCTCGGGGCCCTCGCCGGCCGGGCGGTCCGGGGTGACCTGCCCTCGGACGCGGAGAAGGCCGAGTACATCGCGCGCCTCCAGACGACGGTGCTGCCCGTCGTCGAGGGCCTGCGGGTCGAGTACTTCATCGACGAGCCCGACTGCGCCAACCTCACCTACCCCCGGGGCGACTTCGTCGACGGCGACCCGGAGCACTGCGGCGGCTCCACCCCCGACCCCGACCCGTTCGACGACGCCGTGCGGGCGGACCACGTCCGGGTGGCCGCTGCCCTGGAGGAGTCGCGGACCCCGATCGAGCGGGCGGGCGGGACGTTCACCGGTGACCACCTGAGCTCCGCCCTGTTCATGTCCCGGGAGGGCGCGCCGTTCGCCACGTCGTGGGAGCTGCTCTACGACCCCGATGACCTGGAGCCGAAGACTGCCACCGACCTGGTCACGTTCAGCCAGGTCCCCGGCGAGCACGGCTGGTGGTTCGTGTGCTGCGGAGACTGAGCTGCGGAGACCCAGCTGCACAGA
>NZ_DATBMI010000075.1:0-16121 GCF_036554925.1 Pedococcus sp. | reverse complement strand
AAGGACATCGAGACCGACCCCGCCTCCTGCATCTTCGACGCGGGCCTGACCAAGGTCATCGGCAACCAGGTCAAGGTCGTCGGCTGGTACGACAACGAGTGGGGCTACTCCAACCGCCTCATCGACCTGACGCTGCTCGTCGGCCAGTCCCTCTGACGTCGAGCGCCCGGGAGGGAAGCGAGAAGTGAAGACCATCGCCGAGCTGGGCGACCTGCGCGGCAGGCGCGTCCTCGTCCGCTCCGACCTGAACGTGCCGCTGGACGGCACGACGATCACCGACGACGGACGCATCCGTGCGTCCGCGCCGACGATCATGGCCCTCTCCGAGGCGGGCGCGCGCGTCATCGTGTGCGCCCACCTCGGCCGGCCCAAGGGCACCCCGGAGGAGAGGTACTCCCTCGCCCCGGTCGCCCGGCGGCTCAGCGAGGTGCTCGGTCGCGAGGTCCGCTTCGCCGAGGACACCGTCGGGGCGTCCGCGAAGGCGGCGGTGGAGGCCGCCGGCGACGGTGACGTGGTGCTGCTGGAGAACCTGCGCTTCAACCCGGGCGAGACGTCCAAGGACGACACCGAGCGTGGTGCCTTCGCCGACCAGCTCGCCTCTCTCGCGGACGTGTTCGTCTCCGACGGCTTCGGTGTCGTGCACCGCAAGCAGGCGTCCGTCTACGACGTAGCGCGCCTGCTCCCCTCGGCGGTCGGTGGCCTGGTGGAGACGGAGGTGGGCGTGCTCGAGCGCCTCACCGAGAGCCCGGAGCGACCGTATGCCGTGGTGCTCGGCGGCGCGAAGGTCTCCGACAAGCTCGGGGTCATCGACAACCTGCTGAGGACCGCGGACCGGCTCCTGATCGGGGGCGGCATGGTCTTCACCTTCCTCAAGGCCCAGGACTACGAGGTCGGCACCAGCCTCCTCGAGGCCGACCAGGTCGAGACCGTCAAGGGCTACCTCGAGCAGGCCCACGAGCGGGGCGTCGAGATCGTGCTGCCGGTCGACATCGTCGCCGCGACCGCGTTCTCAGCCGACGCCGACCCGCAGGTCGTGCCGGCGGGCGTCATCCCCGCGGACCGGATGGGCCTCGACATCGGACCGGAGTCAGCCTTCCTGTTCGCCGAGAAGCTCAAGCACTGCAAGACGGTCTTCTGGAACGGCCCGATGGGCGCGTTCGAGATGGAGCCGTATGCCGCGGGCACCGCTGCCGTGGCCGAGGCCCTCGTCGAGCTGACCGAGAAGGGCGCGCTGACGGTCGTGGGCGGCGGCGACTCCGCCGCTGCCGTGCGGCAGCTCGGCTTCTCCGACGACCAGTTCGGCCACATCTCGACCGGTGGCGGCGCGAGCCTCGAGTACCTCGAGGGCAAGCAGCTCCCCGGTCTGACCGTTCTCGACGAGCAGGAGGGCTGATGGCCCCGAAGACAGACGGCCGGACCCCGCTGATGGCCGGCAACTGGAAGATGAACCTCGACCACCTCCAGGCGACCCACCTGGTGCAGAAGCTGGACTGGACGCTGCGGGACGGCAAGCACGACTTCGGCGCCGTCGAGGTGGCGGTGCTCCCGCCGTTCACGGACCTGCGCTCGGTGCAGACGCTGATCGACGGCGACAGGCTCGAGCTGCGCCACGGCGCCCAGGACCTCTCGGCCCACGACAGCGGCGCGTACACCGGCGAGGTCTCCGGGGCGTTCCTGGCCAAGCTCGGCTGCACGTACGTCGTCGTCGGGCACAGCGAGCGTCGCGAGTACCACGCCGAGGGTGACGAGGTCGTGAACGCGAAGCTCAAGGCGGCCTACCGGCACGGGCTCACGCCGATCTTCTGTGTCGGGGAGGGGCTCGAGGTTCGCCAGGCCGACGGCCACGTCGAGCACGTCCTCGCACAGGTCGAGGCGGGGCTCGCCGGCATCACCGCGGAGCAGGCGAAGACCATCGTCATCGCCTACGAGCCGGTGTGGGCCATCGGCACCGGCGAGGTCGCCACACCGCAGGACGCCCAGGAGGTCTGCGCGGCCATCCGGACCAAGCTCGCCGAGCTGTACACGGGGGACCTCGCCGACGGCGTGCGCATTCTCTACGGCGGTTCCGTCAAGGCGAACAACGTCGCCGCGATCATGGCCGAGGAGGATGTCGACGGCGCCCTCGTCGGCGGTGCCTCGATCGTGCCGGACGAGTTCGCGTCGATCTGCCGCTTCAGGGACCACGTCACCACCGCTTGAGCCGCCACGCCCGGGGGCGGCGCGGTTCGGCCGTGGAGGGCGAGCAGGTATTCTGGCCCGTGCTGCTCCTTCAGAGCGGCGTCAACAACGTCAAACGGAAAAGGTGACGCGTGGAAGCCGTACGGATTGGCCTGCAGGTCCTGCTGGTCATTGGTGGACTGTTCCTCACCCTGTTGATCCTGCTGCACAAGGGCAAGGGTGGCGGTCTGTCCGACATGTTCGGCGGTGGCATGTCCACCTCGCTGGGCTCCTCGTCGGTGGCCGAGCGCAACCTCGACCGCTTCACCGTCGCCGTCGCGATCATCTGGTTCGCCTGCATCGTCGGCATCGGGCTCATCGACCGCTTCTCCGCCTGATCGACCCGCGCACAGCACGAAAGGACCGCTGAGAACCCATGGCAGGTGGCAACGCAATCCGCGGAAGCCGTGTCGGCGCAGGCCCGATGGGCGAGGCCGAGCGCGGTGACGCAGCACCGCGCGTCTTCGTCTCCTACTGGTGCGCCAACGGCCACCAGACCCGGCCGAGCTTCGCCGAGGAGCCGGGCCTGGCCGTCCCCGAGTTCTGGGACTGCCCGCGCTGCGGCTTCCCGGCCGGGCAGGACGAGGAGAACCCCCCGGCTCCGCCGAAGGTCGAGCCGTACAAGACGCATCTGGCCTACGTGAAGGAGCGCCGCTCCGACGCCGACGGCAAAGCCATCCTCGACGAGGCGCTGGCCACGCTGCGGGAGCGCAAGCTCATCCAGTAGCGGCACCGCACTACTGACTGCCCGAAACCCACCGCGGAGGCCCGATATCGGGCCTCCGCGGTGGGTTTCGAGCAATCCGTCGGGATGAGTCAGGAGGGCGGCTCGGTCAGGGCGAGCTGATGCGGATGAGCGCCTTGGGCACGTGCGTCGCAGCCGGGCGGTCCAGCAGCCACGTCGTGGACCGTATGCCGCTCACGCCCGCTGCAGGGGCCTGCATCGGCCCCGCACCGGAGAGGGCGAGCCCGACCGCCTTGGCCTTGTCCGCGCCGGCCACGAGGAACCACACGTCACGGGCCGAGCACAGCGCGCGGAACGTCAGCGAGACCCGCATCGGCGGCGGCTTGGGAGAGCCGTGCACGCCGACGACCGCCCGGTCCTCCTCGTGCAGCACCGGGTGCTCGGGGAAGAGCGAGGCGACGTGCGCGTCGGGGCCCACGCCCAGCATCACCACGTCGAAGCGCGGGACGTCCTCGCCCCGGGCCGCGTGGTCGGCGAGCTGAGCGGCATACCACGCGGCGGACGCCTCGGGGCTGGCGCCGTGCGGGCTGTCGGGCCCGGGAACCGCGTGGACCCGGGCGGGGTCGAGCCCCACCTCGTCGAGCAGGGCTGCTCGGGCCTGGGTCTCGTTGCGCTCCGGGTCACCGGAGGGCAGGAAGCGCTCGTCGCCCCACCAGACGTTGACCCGCGACCAGTCCACCGCGTCGCGGACCGCGCTGGCGCCGAGGGACTCCAGGATCGCCGAGCCCATCGAGCCGCCGGTCAGCACGACGTCGGCCTCGCCGCGGGACGCCTGGGCATCGACGATCGCGGTCACGAGGCGGGCCGCGGCCGCGTCGGCCAGCAGCTGCTTGTCTCGGTGGACCACGACCACGGGGGAGCGGCTCACGAGCCGGGCTCCGTGGCGGCGTTGCCGGTCTCGTCGACGCTGTCGGGGCCCGACTGGCCCCTGGCGTCCGCGAGCTTGCGCGCGGCTGCCTCCTTCACGGTCGCGCGGTCGCTGGTCGCGGGCGGCTCGGGAGCGGCCTCGACCATCGAGCTGCGCGACTGGGCCCGGGCGGCCCGCTTGATCCGTGCGGCGGTCCGCCGGGCCTCGGCGGGCGAGGGCGCCTCACCGTCGGCGACAGCCTCGCTGGCGGTCTTGCCCTTGCCACCGCCGAGCAGGCGCATGCCCTTGGTCATCACCTCTGCGTAGACCTCGTCGGGGTCGAGGCGGCGCAGCTCGTCGGCGAGGCACTCGGCGTCACTGCGGTGCGGCAGCGCGATGGTGCGGTCGGGCTGGCCGGGTTGGATCAGCGTCGCCGAGTCGCCCTCGGGCCGGACGAGGTCGATGTTCCCGCTGCGTCGTTCGAGCCGGACGCTGACGACCCCGCTGCCGGCCCGTGAGCGGGTCCGGGCCACCGGGCAGCGCAGCCCGTTGGCCAGCCAGGCGGCCAGCAGGTCGGCCGAGGGCGAGTCGCTCGCACCCGTCACGGTCGCGGACACCACGGGCTCGTAGGGCGGCTGGTCCAGGGCGGCGGCGAGGAGCCCTCGCCAGAGCGTGACGCGGGTCCAGGCCAGGTCGGAGTCGCCGGGCGCGTAGGTCCTCGCCCGCTGCTTCATCTCGGCTCGCGGGCTCTTGGAGTGCGCGGCGTCGGTGATGCGGCGCTGCGCCATCGCCCCGATCGGGTCCTCGGACCCGTTGCGGGGGGCGTCGTGCGGCCACCACGCCACGACCGGGGAGTCCGGCAGCAGCAGCGGGATGACGACGCTGCGGCCGTGCGCGGTGAGCGGGCCGTAGAGCCGCAGCACGACGACCTCGCTGGCCCCGGCGTCGCCGCCGACCCGGATCTGGGCGTCGAGGCGCGAGACCCCTCGCCTGTTGCCGGTGACGACGGCGATGATGCGGCAGGGGTGCTGGTGGCTGGCGTCGTTCGCGACCTCGATGGCCTCCTCGGCGTGCTTCTCGTCGACCACGACGACGAGGGTGAGCACCCGGCTGAGCGCCATCGCGCCGACGTCCTGGCGCAGCCGGACGAGCTTCTTGCTGACCGCGATGGTGGTGGTGCTGGGCAGGTCGACGATCACGGCATCCTCCAGACGCGCCCGTCGCGGCGCATCATCTCGTCGGCGCTCTCCGGGCCCCAGCCGCCGGCGGGGTAGGGGTCGGGGCGCCCGTGCCTGGCCCAGAAGCGCTCGACCGGGTCGAGGATCTTCCAGGACAGCTCGACCTCCTCGTGCCGGGGGAACAGCGGCGGGTCCCCGAGCAGGACGTCGAGGATCAGCCGCTCGTAGGCCTCCGGGCTGGACTCGGTGAAGGCGCGGCCGTAGCCGAAGTCCATCGACACGTCGCGCACCTCCATCTGCGCGCCGGGCACCTTGGCGCCGAAGCGCATGGTGATGCCCTCGTCGGGCTGGACGCGGATGACGATGGCGTTCTGGCCGAGCTCCTCGGTCGCCGTGTGCTCGAAGGGCAGGTGCGGTGCCTTCTTGAAGACCACGGCGATCTCGGTCACCCGCTTGCCGAGCCGTTTGCCGGTACGCAGGTAGAACGGCACGCCCGCCCAGCGGCGCGTGTCGATCTCCAGCTTCAGCGCGGCATACGTCTCGGTGGTGGACTCCGTGGCGATGCCGTCCTCGTCGAGGTAGCCGATGACCTGGTCGCCGCCCTGCCAGCCGGCGGCGTACTGGCCGCGGGCCGTCGCCCTGGACAGGTCGTGCGGGAGGCGCACGGCCGAGAGGACCTTCTCCTTCTCGGCGCGCAGGTGGTCGGCGTCGAAGGAGACCGGCTCCTCCATCGCGGTGAGGGCGAGCAGCTGGAGGAGGTGGTTCTGGATGACGTCGCGTGCGGCGCCGATGCCGTCGTAGTAGCCCGCGCGGCCGGCGATGCCGATGTCCTCGGCCATCGTGATCTGCACGTGGTCGACGTAGTTGGCGTTCCAGACCGGCTCGAACAGCTGGTTCGCGAAGCGCAGGGCGAGGAGGTTCTGGACCGTCTCCTTGCCGAGGTAGTGGTCGATGCGGAACACCGAGTCGGGCGGGAAGACGCCCTCCACGATGTCGTTGAGCTCGCGGGCGCTCTCGAGGTCGTGGCCGAACGGTTTCTCGATGACCACCCGGCGCCAGGCGCCGTTGTCGGACCGGGTCAGCCCGCAGCGCTCGAGCTGCTCGCACACGGTGGAGAAGAAGCCGGGCGGGATCGAGAGGTAGAACGCGTTGTTGCCCCCGGTGCCCCGCTCCTTCTCGAGGGCGTGCACGGTCTCGGCGAGCAGGTCGAACGCGGCGGGGTCGTCGAAAACCCCTGGGACGAAACGGAATCCCTCGGAGAGGTTGCGCCACACGTCCTCCCGGAAGGGGGTGCGTGCGTGCTGCTTGACGGCCTCGTAGACGACCTTGCCGAAGTCCTGGTCGGCCCAGTCGCGGCGGGCGAACCCGACGAGGGAGAAGCCCGGCGGCAGCAGGCCGCGGTTCGCCAGGTCGTAGATCGCCGGCATGAGCTTCTTGCGGGCGAGGTCCCCGGTCACGCCGAACAGCACGAGCCCACAGGGGCCGGCGATGCGGGGGAGACGCTTGTCGCGCGGGTCACGGAGCGGGTTGTTGCCCTGGGTCACCCGGGTCGGAGTCATGCAGTGCCTTCCGTGGATGTCTGCCGAACGGAGAGCGCCTCCGTGATCTGCGCGAGGCCGGCGTCGTGGTCGGTCAGGTGGAGGTGGAGCACCGGACGGCCGTGCTCGGCCAGGACCTGGGCGTCCCCGGCGGCCTGTGCGGCGATGAACTGGCCGAAGGTGAACTCCCTGCCGGGGATGGCGAGGTCCTCCGCGGGCTCGGCCGTGACGAGGAGGTAGATGCCCGTCGCGGGACCGCCCTTGTGGAACTGCCCGGTCGAGTGGAGGAAGCGGGGCCCCCAGCCGAACGTGACCGGACGACCCGTGCGCCGGGCCAGCTGCGGGCGCGCGGCGGCGAGGTCCGCGTCGGCGAGCCGGTCGAGGTAGGCCATCACCGCGACGTACCCGCGGTCGGAGTCGAGCTGGGCCAGCAGTGCGTCGAGCGCCGCGGGGACGCTGTCGGCCGGGCCGAGCCAGTCGCCTCCCAGCGCACGGACCGCGACGGCACCCTCGGTGAAGGCCGGCTCGTCGCCACCGGATCCCGCGGCCTCGAGCAGGCCCCTGGCGGCCTTCTTGGCGCTCTCCACGTCGGGCTGGTCGAACGGGTTGATGCCGAGGAGCCGGCCCGCTACCGCCGTCGCGGCCTCCCAGAGCAGGAGCTGCGCCCCGAGCGGGCCGCTGACCTCGATCTCGGAGCGGTCGGGGTGCACGAGGCCGTCCACGGCTGCCTCGCCGGTGGGCAGGGCGTCCTCCGACTCGTCGTCGCCCGTCAGGCGCACCACGGTCGTGTCGGCGCCGGGGCCGGCCGCCTCCGGGTCGGACGCCGAGGCGACGACCACGGGCAGGATGCCGGTGCCCTGCTTCCCGGTGCTCTCGGCGATGAGCTGCTCGGCCCAGTCGGGCAGGCCGACGATCCCGGAGCCGGCCTCCAGCAGCACGAGCTTGTCACGCAGCGGTTCGGTGCCGGCCATGGCGGAGCCGAGGCGCAGGGCAGGGTTGGCGTCGTCGTCCTCGGCGAGGACGTCGGCCACGGCCTCCGCGTCGTCGAGCAGCGCCTCGATGTCGGCGCCGGCCAGGCCAGACGGGACGAGCCCGAACGCCGTCAGCGCGGAGTACCGCCCGCCGACGTCCGGGTCGGCGTTCACGACCCGGTAGCCGCCGGAGCGGGCCTCCTGGTCCAGGGGGCTGCCGGGGTCGGTGACGATGACGATGCGTGACGTCGGGTCGATGCCGAGCTCGGAGAAGGCGGCCTGGAAGGCCCGGCGCTGCGAGTCGGTCTCCAGCGTGGAGCCGGACTTGCTCGACACCACGACCACCGTGCGGTCGAGGTCGACGAGGGCGGAGCGCACCATGCCGGGGTCCGAGGAGTCGAGCACGACCAGGTCGACGCCCGCGGTGGCGCAGATGACCTCGGGCGCGAGCGAGGAGCCGCCCATGCCGCAGAGCACGACCCGGTCCACACCCTCGGCGCGGAGCTGCTCACGCAGGGCGGCCACCTCGCCGACCAGCGGCCGGGACGAGCGCGGGAGCCCGACCCAGGCCAGGCGGATCGACGCCTCGGCCTGGGCGTCGGGGCCCCAGAGGGTCGAGTCCTGACCGAACAGCCGGCTCGCGAACCGCTCCTGCACGAGACCGGGGACCCGCGCCTCGATCGCGTCGGCCGATGGGCCGGAGGCGACCACGCCGAGCGCGCTCACGCGGTGACCCTGTCGAGCTCGGCGCGCACGCCCTGGAGCAGCTCCTCCCACGACGCCTCGAACTTCTGGACGCCCTCCTTCTCGAGAAGGGAGGTGACGTCGGCGTAGGAGATGCCGAGACGCTCGAGCGCGTCGAGCACGTCCGCGGCGTCCTCGTAGTTCGGCCGCACGGTGTCGCCGCGGATCTCGCCGTGGTCGAGGACCGCGTCGAGCGTCTTCTCGGGCATGGTGTTGACCGTGTTGGGGGCGACGAGCTCGGTGACGTAGAGCGTGTCGGAGTACTCCGGGTTCTTCACCCCGGTCGAGGCCCACAGGGGGCGCTGGACGTGGGCGCCGTCGTCGGCGAGGTTCTGCCAGCGCGGCGTCGAGAAGACCTCCTCGTACGCCTGGTAGGCGAGGCGGGCGTTGGCGACCCCGGCCTGCCCCTTGAGGGCCGCGGCCTCCTCGGTGCCGATGGCGTCGAGGCGCTTGTCGACCTCGGTGTCGACGCGTGAGACGAAGAAGGAGGCGACGGAGTCGATCTCGGTGAGGTCGAGCCCGGCCTCGCGGGCCTGCTCGAGGCCGGTGAGGAAGGCGTTCATCACGCCGCGGTAGCGGTCGAGGGAGAAGATCAGCGTGACGTTGACGCTGATCCCCTCGGCCAGCACCTGCGAGATGGCGGGCAGGCCCTCCACCGTGGCCGGGATCTTGATGAAGACGTTGGGGCGGTCGACGGTCGCCCAGAGCGCCTTGGCCTGCTCGACGGTCCTGGCGGTGTCGTGGGCCAGGCGCGGGTCGACCTCGATCGAGACCCGGCCGTCGACCCCTTCGGTCGCCTCGTAGACCGGCCGCAGGATGTCGCACGCGTTGCGGACGTCCTCGGTGGTCATCTCGAACACGGTCTCGTCGACGGTCCTGCCCAGGCCGGCGAGCTGGGCGGCCTGCTCGTCGTAGGCGTCCCCCTCGGAGAGCGCGAGCTGGAAGATCGACGGGTTCGTCGTCACGCCGACGACGCCCTTGGTGTCGATGAGCTCCTGGAGGTTGCCGCTCTGGATCCGCTGGCGCGACAGGTCGTCGAGCCAGACGGAGACGCCGTTGGCGGCGAGGGCCTTGATGGCGGCGTTGTCGGTCGGGCGGTAGGTCATGGTCAGTTTCCCTTCGCTGCCTTGAGGGACCGCCTCGCGGCGGCCACGACGGCCTGGGTGGTGAAGCCGAATTCCTTGAAGAGGGTCTTGAAGTCCGCGGAGGCGCCGAAGTGGTCGATGCCGATGACCTCGCCCGCGTCGCCGACGACCTCGCGCCAGCCCTGGGTGGCGCCCGCCTCGATGCTGACGCGCGCACGAACCGCCTTCGGCAGGACCCTCTCGCGGTAGGCCGCGGACTGGGCGTCGAACCACTCGCGGCAGGGCATGGAGACCACGCGCGTGGCGATCCCACGCTTCTCCAGGGTCTCGCGCGCCTCGACCGCGAGCTGCACCTCCGAACCGGTGGCGACGAGGATGACCTCCGGGGTCCCGGTCGACGCCTCGGCCATGACGTAGCCGCCCTTGGCGACGTTGCTGGCCCTGGCGAACTCCTTGCGGTCGTAGACCGGGACGGCCTGCCGGGTCAGCGCCAGTGCAGCCGGCCGGTCGCGGTGGCGCAGCAGGGCGGCCCACGCCGCGGCGGTCTCGTTGGCGTCGGCCGGGCGGATCACGTCGAGGCCCGGGATGGCCCGCAGGGCCGCGAGGTGCTCGACCGGCTGGTGCGTGGGGCCGTCCTCGCCGAGGCCGATGGAGTCGTGGGTCCAGACGAAGGTGACCGGCAGCTGCTGGATCGCCGCGAGCCGGACGGCCGGACGCATGTAGTCCGAGAACACGAGGAACGTCCCGCCGTACGGCCGGGTCAGCCCCTCGAGCGCGATGCCGTTGAGGATCATCCCCATGCCGTGCTCGCGGACGCCGAAGTGGAGGGTCCGGCCGTAGGGACCGCCCTTCCACTCGCGGGTCTGCTTGTGCGAGGGGATGAAGGACTCCGCGCCCTCCATGGTCGTGTTGTTCGACTCCGCGAGGTCGGCGGACCCGCCCCACAGCTCGGGCATCACCTCGCCGATGGCGGCCAGGACCTTGCCCGAGGCCGCACGGGTCGCGAGGCCCTTCTCGCTGTCGGCCGGGAACACCGGGAGGGCCTTCGACAGGCCGTCGGGCAGCTCGCCGGCCACGAGCCGGTCGAGGAGCGCGGCGCGCTCCTTGTCGGCCTTGCGCCACGCGGCATACGACTTCTTCCACGCCTGCTGCGCGGCCTTGCCACGGGCCTTCGCCTTGCGGGTGTGGGCCAGGACGGCCCGGTCGACCTCGAAGGTCTTCTTCGGGTTGAAGCCGAGCAGCTCCTTGGTTGCGGCGATCTCCTCGTCGCCGAGTGCCGAGCCGTGCGACTTGCCGGTGTCCTGCTTCGTCGGGGCGGGCCACGCGATGATGGTGTGGAGGACCACCAGTGTCGGCCTGGACGAGGTCTTGGATGCCTCGAGGGCGGTGTGGAGCGCGTCGACGTCCTCGACGTAGGTCTGGCCGTTGCCGTCCTTGCGCCAGTCGACGTCGACGACCTCCCAGCCGTACGCCTCGAACCGCCTGCCGACGTCCTCGGACAGGGAGATGTCGGTGTCGTCCTCGATGGAGATCTGGTTGGCGTCGTAGACGACCGTGAGGTTGCCCAGCTCCTGGTGGCCGGCCAGCGAGCAGGCCTCGTGGGAGACGCCCTCCATCATGTCGCCGTCGGAGGCGAGCACCCAGATGTGGTGATCGAACGGGCTCTCGCCGGGCTTGGCGTCGGGGTCCAGCAGGCCGCGCTGGCGGCGCTGGGCGAACGCCATGCCGACGGCGGAGGCCAGGCCCGAACCGAGGGGCCCGGTGGTGATCTCGACGCCGTCGGTGTGGTGGACCTCGGGGTGGCCGGGTGTCAGGGAGCCCCAGGTGCGCAGCGACTTCAGGTCCTCGAGCTCGAGGCCGTACCCGGCGAGGAAGAGCTGGATGTACTGCGTCAGGCTGGAGTGGCCGCAGGAGAGGACGAACCGGTCGCGCCCCAGCCAGTGCGGGTCGGCGGGGTTGTGGGTCATCACCTGCTGGTAGAGCAGGTACGCCACGGGCGCCAGGCTCATCGCCGTGCCGGGGTGGCCGTTCCCGACCTTCTGCACGGAGTCCGCGGCGAGGACCCGCACGGTGTCGACCGCCCGCACGTCGAGGTCGCTCCAGCCCGCCTTCGTCGCGACGGGGCGAGGAAGGGAGGTGTCGCGTCCCGGGGCCTTCGCGGACGGGGCGGTGCGTGTGGTGGTCACGGGTACATGTCTCCTTCGGAGAGGGGCACGACAACGGGGTCGAGCCTAGTGCGGAGGGTGACCTGCGTCGCACGCAGTCCCGTCCACCGGGCACTCCGGCCCCGGGATAGACTGGCGCGCGATTCGTCTCGCCCCCGCACCACCCGAAAAGGACGCTGTGACCGCTCTCGATCCGTCTGCCCGGATCTCCGCGTCCCCAGCCCCGGGGTGGAGGCGCACCGTCGGCGCCTACATCGCCCTGACCAAGCCGCGCATCATCGAGCTCCTGCTCGTGACCACGGTGCCGGTCATGTTCCTGGCCGAGCGCGGCATACCGTCGCTGTGGCTGATCGTGGCGACGCTGGTCGGTGGCGCGCTGAGCGCCGGCGCGGCCAACACGTTCAACTGCGTCTACGACCGTGACATCGACGCGGAGATGCACCGCACCAGCAACCGGCCGATGGTCACCGGCGAGGTCACGCCGCGCCAGGGTGTGGTCTTCGGTGCCGTGCTCACGGTGGTGTCGACCGCGTGGTTCGCGTGGCAGGTCAACCTGCTCTCAGCGGCTCTCTCGCTGGGCGCGATCGTCATGTATGCCGTGGGCTACACGATGATCCTCAAGCGCCGGACCGCGCAGAACATCGTCTGGGGCGGCGCCGCCGGGTGCAGGCCGGTGCTCATCGGCTGGGCGGCCGTGACGGGCACGGTCGGCTGGGAGGCGGTCGTCCTCTTCCTCGTCATCTTCTTCTGGACCCCGCCGCACTACTGGCCGCTGTCCATGCGGTTCAAGGACGACTACGCCGCGGCCCACGTGCCGATGCTGCCCGTCGTCGAGAAGTTCGTCGTCGTGGCGCGACAGATCGTGGCCTACTCCTGGGCCATGGTCGCCACCTCGCTGCTCTTGGTGCCCGTCGCGGACATGGGGTGGATCTACCTCGTCACCGCGCTGGCGACCGGGGGGCTGTTCCTCGCCGAGGCGCACCGCCTGCTGCGGGCTGCGAAGGCGGGCGAGGGTCCGGCGGTGCTGCGGCCGATGCGGCTGTTCCACTTCTCGATCACCTACGTCGGCATCCTCTTCCTGGGCGTGGCCGTCGACCCGCTGGTCCACCTCCCGCTGGGCTGAGCAGTCGCCGGCTCGGGCAGCTCGCGCAGCCCCCGAATCGGGCTCCAGAACATCGCGAGGCAGGCGAGCGCGTGTGCCCCCGCCATGATCGCGATGGTGGGCCGGAGCCCCAGCGCCGAGCCCATCCACCCAGCCGCGAGGCCGGCCAGCGGCATGGTCCCGAAGTTGACCACCTGGGTCGTGGTGACCTGCCGGGCGAGCATGGCCGGCGGCACGTAGCGGTTGCGCCAGGCGCCGCGGATCACGTTGCCGGCGACCACGCCGACGCCCACGAGCAGCACGCCGGCCACGATGCACGCCACGCCGGCGCCCGGCGTGGCCAGCGGCACCAGCAGGGCGGGGGGCCCGGCGAAGACCTGGAGCCACAGCAGGGCGCGGGCACTCCCGAACCGGGTGGAGAGGCGCGGCGCGACCGCAGCCCCGACGAGGCCACCGACGCTGCCGAGCGCCATCACCACGCCAACGCCTCCCGAGCCGAGGTGGAGCTCGCGAACCATGAAGAGCACCAGGAGCGCGCCGTAGCCGGTCAGGCCGAAGTTGGAGACACCCCCGAGGAGCGTGAAGAAGCGCAGCACCCGGTCGCCACGGATCAGGGCGATGCCCTCGCGGATCCTGGTGCCGAGCGACTCCTCCCCGGCCTGAGGTGCCGGTCCCGGCAGGTCGCGCTCCCGGGTGTCCGGTAGCCGCAGACGCCAGAGGCAGAGCGCCGAGACGAGGAAGCTGGCCGCGTCCAGCGCCAGTCCCCAGGCTGCCGTCACGAGCTGGGCGAGCAGTCCGCCGAGTCCGGGCCCTGCCACCTGCATCGCCGCCTCGGTGCCGAAGAGCCTGGAGAACGCCGACTCCTGTCGGTGGGGAGGAGCGACCGAGCGGACCAACGCCGGGTAGGCCGCCCTGAAGAACACGGTGCAGGCGCCGTTGCCGACCGCGACCAGCAGCAGGTGGGGGAGGGTGAGAACCCCCGCCGCCCAGGCGATGGGCACGCTGGCGAGGAAGGCCGCCGCCACGAGATCGCTGGCGATCATGACGCGGCGCGCGGGCAGGCGGTCGACCCACGCGCCTGCGGGGAGGCCGATGACCAGCCAGGGAGCCCATGCGGCGGCGGTGAGCGCGCCCATCCACCCGGGCCCGGCTTCGAAGCCGACGACCGCGAGCAGCGGGAGGAGGACGGTGGTGGTGGCGTTGCCGAGGACGCTCACGCCCTCACCGAGCCAGAGCAGGCTGAAGTCCCGGTTGCGGTGGAGGGGGAGACCCAGGGCAACCGGTGCGGGTCGCGTCGTCACGGCTGGGCCGGGAAGCCTCGGGCGAAGACGAAGACCGACTCGCGCTCCTGGCCGTCCTCGGGGACTTCGCGACCGGACCACCGCATGAGGACGTCGACGACCTCCTCGCCCACCTGGCGCAGCTCGTCCGGGGTCAGTCGCAGCCAGTTCTGGGTGGCGAAGCCGGCGTCCTGCCACTGCGGGTCGGACTCCCGGTTGGCCATCCAGTCCTGGGTGCGCACGACCTGCCGCTGGAAGGCGAGCGCCTCGGCCGCGTCCGCCGCGGCGAGTGCCGCGGTGTCCTCGGCGATGTCAGAGCGTGACCACCGGGTGCCGCGGTCGACCAGTCGCCACCACCGCTCGCGGCGGTCCTTCGCGAGGTCCGGTGCCTCGACCACGAGGCCCGCCTCAGAGAGGACCTTGAGGTGGTGGCTCGCGCTGCCGACGGCCTGGCCGGTGCGCTGGGCCAGGGCGGACGCGGTCGAGGGACCGTCCACCTTGAGCGCGTCCATGATGCGGGCGCGGAACGGGTGGGCGAGGGCGGAGAGCGCCTTGGCCTCGGTCAGGGTCCGCACGCCCTCGTGGCGCCGGGGTTCGGGTGTGGGTGTGGGCATGCGGACACCGTAGACCCACAAGAACAGTTGCACAAGACGTCTTGTGCAACTGTCGCGGTGCTGGCGCCCCGATTCAGCCGGGCGTGTCCGTCGACAGCGTGTGCGTCGACGGCGGGGCGGGCGTCGCGGGCGGTGCGGGCGTCAGGGCGCGGCTGCGGAGCCGGACCATGCCGGCGGTCAGGGCCACGACGAGGAGGGAGGCCAGCAGCATGTGCGCGATCACGAGCACCTCGGGGAGCCCGGCGAGGTACTGCACGTAGCCGACCAGCCCCTGCACCAGCGTCACCAGCAGGACCCAGCGCCAGGCCTCGGCGGCACGGGGGCTCGTGGCCGTGAGCCGCGCAGCGACCCAGACGGCCACGACGAGGCCGATGAAGAGCATCACGGCGTCGGCGTGGAGCCAGGAGATCGTGCGCGGGTCGAACCCGAACCGTGCAGGCTCGTCCGCGTCGCCGGAGTGCGGGCCCGAGCCGGTCACGACCGTTCCGAGCACCAGCACGGCAGCGGCCACTGCGCACGCCAGCCAGGCGAGCCGGGCGACCAGCGGGGGGACCACCAGGGCACGGGGGCCCGGCGGCTCCTCGGACCGGACGAGGAGGAACGCCGAGGTCGCCACGAGGGCCATCGACACCAGGAAGTGGGCGGCCACCGTCGCCGGGTGAAGGCCCGTGCGGACGGTGATGCCGCCGAGGACTGCCTGCGTGGCGACGCCCATGAGGACGATCCAGGCCGGCACCATCAGGTCACGCCGGCGGCCGGCCCAGCGCCACACGGCATACAGGACGAAGAGCGCGCCGAACCCGACCGCGCCCGTGAGGGTGCGGTTGCCGAACTCGATGAACCGGTGGAAGCCCTCGGCCTGCTCGCGCACCGGCACGTAGCTGCCCGGCACGCACTCCGGCCACGTGGGGCAGCCCAGGCCGCTGCCGGTGAGGCGGACGAGCCCGCCCGTGACGACGATGCCCACCTCGAGCACGAGGTTGAGCAGCAGGGCCCGGCGCAGCCACGGAGAGACCAGGGAGGGCCGGTCGGCAGTGCGCGCAGGAGGGCTGGTGGGTGGAGCCGAGGTCACGTCATGAGGGTACGCAGCGGTGGTGAGGCGGTGACCGTGGGGAGGGGTGGTGACAGACGCGGCCCGCGGCGTCGTGCGCGCGCCCCGACGACCCAGCTCAGTCGCTCCAGCGGAAGAACCGCGACGCCAGGACGCTCGCGGCGGCGGCCCAGACCAGCAGCACCAGCCAGGCCGTGCCGCTCGCCTGACCAGAGCCGAGCGCGGCCCGCAGGCCTTCGCCCAGGGCAGCCGACGGCAGGGCGCTCACCACCGGCTGCAGGGCCTCCGGCAGCTGGCTCACAGGCACGACGACGCCACCGAGGGCCAGCAGCGCGACCCACACCAGGTTGGCGAGGGCCAGCACGCCCTCGGCCCGCAGCGTGCCCCCCAGCAGGAGCGCGAGGGCGACCAGGGCGGACGTCCCGAGCAACGTCGTGACCACCGCCGCCGGTGTGCCGCTCCAGTCCGGCTCCCAGCCCAGGGCGAGGCCGAGGGCGCCCACCACGGCGAACTGCAGGGCGACGACGGTGAGGACGGCGACGGACTTCGCGGCCAGCAGGCCTCGCCGTCCGAGCGGGGTGCTG
>NZ_DATBMI010000102.1:0-33592 GCF_036554925.1 Pedococcus sp. | reverse complement strand
GCACCTGCTGACCAACGCGCACGTGGTGGCCGGCGCCGACCGGGGCGAGGCCGAGTTCGTTGACGGGACCGCAGCGCAGGTGACGGTCGTCGGCTCCGACCCCCTGTCGGACCTCGCCGTCCTCGTGGCGGACCGGGACCTGCCGGAGCCGCCCGAGTTCGGGAACGCCGACCTGCTGCGCGTCGGGCACCTGGTCGTCGCGGTCGGGAACCCACTCGGCTTGGCCGGAAGCGTGACTGCCGGCGTGGTCAGCGCGCTCGGACGTTCCCTCCCGACCCGATCGGGGGCTGCGACCCGCTTCGTCGAGGACGTGATCCAGACCGACGCCGCTCTCAACCCCGGCAGCTCCGGCGGGGCCCTCGTCGACGCCCGGGGGAGGGTCGTCGGCATCAACACGGCAGTCGCCGGCGTGGGCCTCGGCCTCGCGGTTCCCGTCAACGCCACCACTGGCCGGATCATCAAGGCCCTGGTCGCCGGCGAACGCGTGCGCCGGGCCTATCTCGGTCTGGTCTCGACGCCGGCCCCGCTGCCGCCCGACGTGGCCGAGCGGTACGGGCAGCGCAACGCCCTGCGCGTCGTCGAGGTCGTGGCAGGCAGTCCGGCAGCCCAGGCAGGGCTGCTCCGGGGAGACCTCGTCCTCGCCGCGGATGGGCGGCCTCTCCGCGACGCCCAGTCGCTGCAGCGCGTGCTGTTCGAGGACGCCATCGGGCGCCGCATGGAGGTGACCGTCGTGCGCAACGGCGCCCTGGTCGACGTCGTCGCGATCCCGTCGCAGCTGGAGGCCTGAGCCCCGTCTGCCACGTGACGCCGCGGGACCGTCAGGTCCAGCCGGTGGTGTGCACCGGGCAGCGGCCCGGGTCGTGAGTGCTTCCCTGCCGCACGAGGGTGCGGGAGGCCCAGCGGACCCTCCGGCGTGCCAGCACGAGGACCACCACCACCCACAGCGCGATCGCCCAGGGCTGCGGGCCAACCGGGTCGGCGGGCGCCGGGTCGTAGCCGCCGGCGTCGAGACCGGCCGACTGCTCGAAGTGGTTCTCCGAACCGGGGTAGAGGGTCTCGTCGACCAGGTAGGCGACCGGGAGCAGGGCGAGGCCACCGATGAGGCTGCACAGCGCCCACTGGTCCACGTGTCGCGACTCGTGACGGGCGAGCTCGGCGGCCCGGACGGCGTTGATCCTCGGCGTCGGCGACGCGAGGAAGACCTCGCCGACCATGCTGCCGGGGCGGTCGTTCGCCTGTGGGACGAAGGCCAGCGTGATGGGTGGCTCGCCCACGCTGCACAGGTCCTGCCCGCGGAGCTCGGCAAAACCCAGGGCCAGGCCGCTCGCCGGCGCGGTCAGCGCGGAGCGGGCCGACGACCACAGGGAGCCGTCCTGCGGCATCGGGTCGACCACCCGGCGACCCGTGGCGATGGAGGTGTCTGCGACACAGGCGGGGAGCTCGCGAGCCTTCCACGAGACACGCAGACCGAAGCCGGTCACGGAGACCGCGGCGAGCACCACCATCGCGGCGAGGATCCGACGGTGCCGGCGTTGGCACAGGTCGCAGGCGAGGACCCGACGGGGTCGCGCGCGCACAGCAGCGCCAGAGGGCGCCCCACCGCCGCGGCCTCCGTCGGCGCCGCCGGACCTGACGAAAACCGCCATCGCCGGCACGCGGAACCACGTAGATTGGCGAGGCGTCAACAAGGGCAGCGATCGGGGTTCGCGGAAGCCCCGAGGGAGAGGACCACGATGACGGACTCACAACCTGCCCCGCTCCAGCCGCCCGTTCCGGCGGAGGCGTCCCTCACCCTGACCGCACCCCCACCGCCCCCGCGAGTCGCCGCCACGGCGGCCCCACGGATGGCCCCAGCCGTGGAGGCCGCGGCGCTGCCCGGCCTGGATGCCAAGGTCGACACCTACCTCGAGTCCCTCATGGCGGCAGCCCCCCGCTCGCCGGAGTTCGCCGCCAAGGCCGCTGACGTGCGCACGATGGGTGACGGTGACATCAGGAAGGCCGCCGAGACCTCCAACCGGCTCCTGAGCTCACCGGTCAAGGCGATGCAGGAGGGTGGTCTCGCCGAGGGATCCAAGGTGGGCGCAACCCTCCTGGAGCTGCGCAGGACCATCGAGGACCTCGACCCGAAGGAGGCCACGGGAGCGAAGAAGTTCCTCGGCATGGTCCCGTTCGGCGACAAGGTCACCGACTACTTCCGCAGGTACCAGTCCGCCCAGAGCCACCTCGACGGCATCCTGCACGCGCTGAGAGACGGTCAGGACGAGCTCGGCCGGGACAACGCGGCGCTCAACCTGGAGAAGCAGCACCTCTGGGACGCCATGGCCCGCCTCAACCAGTACGTGTACGTCGCCGAGCGGCTCGACGTCCGCCTGGCCGCAGGCATCGCCGACCTCGAGGCCACCGACCCCGACACCTCGAGGGCGCTGCGCGACGACGTCCTCTTCTACGTCCGGCAGAAGCACCAGGACCTGCTGACCCAGCTGGCCGTCTCGATCCAGAACTACCTGGCCATCGACATCGTCATCAAGAACAACATCGAGCTGATCAAGGGTGTGGACCGTGCGTCGACGACCACGGTCTCCGCCTTGCGCACCGCGGTGATCGTCGCCCAGGCGCTGGGCAACCAGAAGCTGGTCCTCGACCAGATCACGGCCCTCAACACCACGACGAGCGGGATGATCGAACGCACCAGCGAGATGCTTCGCGACAACTCGGTGCAGGTCCAGGAGCAGGCAGCGTCGGCCACCATCGGCCTGCCCCAGCTGCAGGCGGCCTTCCAGAACATCTACGCGACGATGGACGCGATCGACAGCTTCAAGGTGCAGGCCCTGGACACCATGGCGGCCACCATCGGCACCCTCGAGACGGAGGTCGGCAAGTCCCGGGAGTACCTCGAGCGCGTCGAGCGGCAGGACGAGCGGGTGGCCCACGGATCCCTGGACCTCGGCGATTCGACGGGTGCAGGGCGCTGACCACACGCTTCGGGGGATAGTGAGGACATGTCGGGTGGCTTCTTCGGCCGGCTCTTCGGCCGTGGCCAGGAACCTGAGCACGGCGATCGGTTGGTCGTGCCGCCTGTTCCCACGAGCGAGGACCTTCTCGCATCCCTGGACCGCGTCGAGTCGATGGTCGCAGCGGGTGCCGTGCCCGCGCCCGTCGCCTCGCGCGTGCGCCGCGTCGACCAGGTCGTGCGCGACACGATCCCCCGGCTGGCGAGCCTCGGCGCCGGCAGCCCCCAGGCCTACTCGGTGATGGCGACCGCGACGGACTACCTCCCCGAGGCTGTGGGTGGCTACCTGCGGCTGCCCCGGCAGTTCGCCGACAGCCGCCCCGTCGACCGGGGCAAGTCCTCGCTGATGGTCCTGATCGACCAGCTCGACCTGCTCGCAGCGACGATGGACCAGGTCTTCGACGCGGTATGCCGCGCGGACGCCGCCGCGCTCGTGGCGCACGGGCGGTTCCTGGAGGAGAAGTTCGGGTCGGCCTCCACCGGTGGACTGCTGAACGTCGGCGCGCTCCCCGTACCGCCGATGCCGCAGGGCCGGGGGACCGGCGGGCAGCCGCCGTCCGTGTCGGCCGCCGGCCACGACGACTCCGACGACTCCGACGTTCTCGAGGACCCCGAGGACGCGGACACCGGCGGCCTCGGGCGCCTCCAGCCGCCCGCCGGTCGGGACGCCTCATGAGCGCACGCACCCCTCGCCCCACCCGGCGCCCCGAAGAGGCGGCGACGCTGGCCGAGGCCGTCGAGGCGCTGGCCGCCCTGGCAGCCACCGCGGGGGTCGACCCCGGTGCCGCCGGCCAGGAGGCCCTCGACCTCGCTGCGGCGGTCGCGGAGTCCGCGCCGAGGGCCGCTGCCGACTGGGCGCTCGCCTCGCCCGGCGCCACCACCCGGGACTTCTTCGACGCGGCCAGTCGCGGCCGTCGCTGGCGTGGTGCACCGACCGCCACCCTCAGCAGCCTCGTTGCCCAGGGATCCCCGCACGCCAGGGCCTACGCCGACGCGCTGGGTGAGGTCGCGTCGGCCGCCTGCCAGCTCGGGGAGCCGACGATGCGGGTCATCGGCAACGCCTCCGTCGCTGCCGCAGCCCAGCTGTCGGTCGTCGCCCCCCGCGCCGTCCTCGCCTCCCCAGGCGCAGATCGGGGGTCTCCGGCCGACGACGGCCCCCTGCCGCCCGAGCCCCCGGAGCTCGAGCAGCCGCAGGAGAGCGTCGACGAGCTCCTGGCGGAGCTGGACGCCCTGATCGGGCTGCGGCGGGTCAAGCGCGAGATCCACCGGCAGGTTGCGGTGCTCCGCGTCGAGAAGCTGCGGGTCGATGCCGGCCTGAGGTCCCCGACCATGACCCGCCACCTCGTCTTCACGGGCAACCCGGGCACCGGCAAGACGACCGTCGCACGCCTGGTCAGCGGCATCTACCGGGCGCTGGGTCTGCTCTCGCGGGGCCACCTGGTCGAGGTCGACCGCTCGGAGCTGGTGGCCGGCTACCTCGGCCAGACCGCGACCAAGACGGCCGACGTCGTCGCCTCGGCCGCGGGCGGGGTGCTCTTCATCGACGAGGCCTACAGCCTGGCCGGGGGCGGCGGCTCGCACGGCGACCAGTACGGCCAGGAGGCCGTCGACACCCTCGTCAAGGAGATGGAGGACCGGCGCGACGACCTGGTCGTCATCGTGGCCGGCTACCCCGCCCCGATGGAGGCGTTCATCGCTGCGAACCCGGGCCTGGCCAGTCGCTTCCGGACCACGATCGAGTTCGAGGACTACACCGACGACGAGCTGGTCGCGATCCTGGCGCACCTGGCAGAGGGCGCGGACTACGAGCTGCTGCCCGAGGCCGTCGAGCGGTTCCGTGAGGTGCTGGGCCGGACCCCACGGGGTGGCGGCTTCGGCAACGGGAGGTTCGCCAGGAATGCGCTCGAGGCGGCGATCGGCCACCACGCCTGGCGCCTGCGCGCGGTCGACACACCCACCATCGAGCAGCTTCGGCAGCTGGTCGCCACTGACTTCGACGAGGAGCCGCCGGAGGACGGAGCCGCGGCCCCGGTGCCGGCGTCTCATGGGCTACGGGCACCCGCGGACCCCGCCGCCCGAGAACGCGCCCCACACACCGGAGGCCTGCCGTGACGACCCCGCCCTCGGCGACCGCGCGCCCCCTGCCTCCCACGGCACCGGCGCCCTCCTCCCCCCGGCAGCAGGGCGGCATCCCCCCTGCACCTCCCCTCGGCCGCGGGGAGGCGCCCGCCCAAGCTCCGGCTCCCACAGCGGGCCCCCAGGGCCGGCTGGAGGCCGTCAGGTCATCGCTGCGTGCGGGCCTTGCCGGGACGCCAGGCCGGCTGAGGGGCCTGGGCGCTCTCACCGTCCTCGCCGCGCTGGTGTTCGGTCTCGCGGCCGGTCAGGCCTTCCGGTCCGCCGACGGCGCACTGGAGCGCGCCGCCGCGAACTCCGACCAGCTGGTGCGGATCCAGGCCATCCAGACCAACGTGGTCCAGGCCGACGCCGACGCGACCAACGCCTTCCTCGTCGGTGGCCTGGAGCCGGCGGCCCAGCGGGCCGACTACACCGCGGCGATCGCGTCGGCGTCCCAGCTCATTGCGGAGGCGGCTCAGCACCAGCCCGCGGACGGCCCGGCCCTCGGCGCCCTCAACGAGGCGCTGGTCTCCTACGCGAGCGAGATCGAGCAGGCACGGGCGAACAACCGGCAGGCCCTCCCGATCGGGGCCCAGTACCTCAAGGACGCCAGCGCCAACCTGCGCTCCGACGCCCTGCCCCTGCTGAAGAACCTCGTCGACGCGAACGACGAGCGCGTCGCCGAGGAGTTCGACCGGGCCGGCCAGGCGTCCGGGTGGCTGGTGGGAGCCGGCCTGCTCAGCATGCTGGTGCTGGTGCTCGGGCTCCTGTGGCTGGCCCGCCGCACCCGGCGCTACCTCAACCTCCCGCTGGCCGCCGCCGCCGTCATCGTGCTGGTGACGCTGGTCGTCGGCGCAGCGGTGCTGGTGAGGGTGTCGAACAGGGTGGAGGAGGCCCAGAGTGGCGTCTATGCCGCCACCCTGTCGACCGCCCAGGCCCGCATCGCCGCCTTCGACGCCAAGTCCAACGAGAGCCTCACCCTGATCGCCCGCGGTTCGGGTGCTGCCTTCGAGAAGGCGTGGCAGGCCTCGGACGCAGTCGTCACGGCGGAGCTCGGCGAGCTGGGGCAGAACGACGCGTCATCGGGACTGGACCCCCTCCCGTGGTCCGACTACACCGCCGTCCACCAGCAGATCCGCACTCTCGACGACTCGGGGGACTGGGAGGGTGCGGTGGAGCTGGCCACGGGCACGGGGTCCGGGACGGGGAACGCCACCTTCGCCGGCTTCGACGCCAGCTCGGCCGAGCAGCTGGCCGGGTTGAGCGACCAGACCGGGCAGCAGCTCGACGAGGCCGGCCGCTGGCTGCCGCTGGGCGGCGCGCTGGGCCTGCTGGCCGGGCTCCTCGCCGCGGGCTGCGCCTGGTGGGGCGTCTCGCAGCGGCTGGAGGAGTACCGGTGAGCCGCCACCGACCGCGCACCCCCGCCCTGCTCGCCCTGCTGGTCACCAGCCTGTCCGCCGCGGCGTGCTCGACCGCGGGGGTCTACGAGTCGACACCGCTTCCGACCCCCACCACCGCTTCGGCACCGCCGAGCAGCCCTGCTCCCGCCCCGGCACCGGCACCGTCGGGCACGGACGTGGTCACGGCGAACTGCCTGCAGTCCTACGCCCCGCCCGCCACGATGCCCGTCCCCGGCAAGATGCCGGCGGGCTCCTACATGAGCACCATCCAGCGACGCGGCCGCCTCATCGCGGGGGTCTCGTCCGACACGCTGCTCCTCGGCTCGCGCAACCCGGTCTCGGGTCGGATCGAGGGCTTCGACATCGACCTGCTGCACGCGATCTCGCAGGCGCTGTTCGACGACCCGGACAAGATCGAGCTCCGGGTCATCACCGCAGCCCAGCGGCTGCCCGTCCTCAAGGACGGCAGCGTCGACATCGTGGCGCGCAACATGACGATCACCTGCTCCCGCTGGAAGGAGATCGCCTTCTCCAGCGAGTACTACCGCTCCGGCCAGAAGGTCATGGTCCGGCTGGGGGAGAAGACCGAGGCCGGTGGCAGGATCACGGGGATGCAGGACCTGGCGGGGAAGAAGGTCTGCGCCCCGAACGGCTCGACGAGCATGGAGAAGCTGCGGACCTTCAAGGGCCTGGAACCGGTGGGCGCGGACACGCACACGGGGTGCCTGGTCCTGTTCCAGCAGGGCCGGGTGGACGCCATCACCGGCGACGACACGGTGCTGGCCGGTCTGGCCGCCCAGGATCCCTACGCCGAGGTGGTGCAGGCTCCCGCGTTCACCGCCGAGCCGTACGGCCTGGGGGTCAACCGGGCGAACACCGACTTCGTGGAGTTCGTCAACGGCGTCCTCGCGACCCTGCGCGCCAACGGTCAGTGGGCCCGGAGCTACAACACGTGGCTGGCCGACGCCCTGGGGAAGGCGCCGAGTCCGCCCGTCGCCGTCTACGGGCGGACCCCGTGATCGCGGCGACCCACAGCGCCACGGCGCCGGCCGCCCCGGGCCGGCTCGGCCATCCCCTCGCGGCCCGCGAGGCCCTGCTCTACCTGGAGGCCCTGGCCGAGTGGCGCCGCCAGCGCAAGGCGGAGCTCGACCTGCTGGACCAGGCGGCACTCGACGCCCCGGACCAGTCGGCGCACACCGGGGACATGTTGCTCTCCATGGCGCTGTGGAAGGCGGTCGCCGACCGCCACGACCTGCTCGTGGCGACGTGGGACTCCGGCCGGGTCGGTCGAGCCGAGCTCGAGCGGCTCTCCACCCTGGTCTGGGGACGGCTGGACGCCACGTTGGCGTCCCGGTCCGCGGGGTCGCCGGACACTGCCCTCGCCGGCGCCGGCGCCGGCACCGGCGCCACGGCGGGCGCCCTCGCGGTCTCGCTTCCCGAGGCCTGTCGTCTCTCCGACGCGCTCGCCGCCTCGCTGCGGGCCCGGCTGGGCATCGACCCGTCCCAGGCCGACCTGCAGGCGCGGCTGCGCGCGGTGCGCGCCTCCGTGGAACGCGTCCGGGACCTCGTCGACCGCGAGCCCGCGCACGCGCGTACCGCGGCGTCGTCCGTGCTCGCCCGGCTCGACGCCCGCGTCGGCGACGTCCTGGCCAGAGTGCACCGGGGCGCTGACGTCGGCGGCCTCCTGGGCCCGCTGGAGCACGACGCCGCCCGCGCCGAGCGCGACCTCATCGTCGGGGCCTCCCAGCGCAGGGCCGACGCCCACGACGAGGCGAGGGCACGGGCCCTGCGTGCCGAGCTCGAGGCGCGGGGTGCGGCCCTGCGGGACCTCGCGGCGCGGTGCGTCGCCCAGGTCGCTCCCGCTCCGCGCCTGGCGGTGCCCGATGTCTCGGCGCTGGGTCCCGTGCCCACCGATCCCGCCGCCGTGGACGCCTACCTGCTGCGGCTCGACGCCGTCGGCCGGGCGATGACCGTGGCCCAGGACGCCTACGCCTCGGCGCTGGCCGAGCGTGACGAGCTGAGAGGGCGGTTGGGGGCGTATGCCGCGAAGGCCGCCGCCCGGGGCGCGTCACGCGACCCGCACCCCGGCGTGGACCCCACCGTGGACCCCGGCGTGCACCCCGACCTGCACCCAGGCGTGGACCCCGGAATGGCGGAGGACCTGGGGGAGCTCGAGCGGCGAGCCACCGAGGCGCTCGACCGTGAGCCCGCGGACCTCACCCGTGCCCGAGCGCTCGTCGCGGCGTACCAGGCCTACCTGGCCTCCCCGGGCAGCGGCCGGGCGCAGCGCGCAAGCCACCCGAACCGCGGAGGGACCCCATGAGCGCCACCGCCTGTGCCCAGCCGGGCTGCACCGGCGCGATCCTCGACGGCTACTGCGATGTCTGCGGGTCGCCCGCTGCACCGGTGGCGCCGCTGCCGAGCGCCTCGCTCGCCACCGTGCCGGCGGGCGTCGCGCAGACCCCCTCCACCGTGTCGCACGCATCCAACCGGCTCGCTTCCACGGCCCTCGGCTCAGCGCGCGCCGGCGTGGCCGGCAGCCGGGTCACGCGGCGTGTCGGCACGTCGTCGACGAGGCTTCGTGGCGCGCGGCTCGGTGCCGGCCTGACCTCGATCCCGCCGGTGCCGACGGTGGATGCGGCCACGGCCGTCATGAGGCACCCGATGGTCCCGGAGGAGCGCCGGACCTGCCCGTCCTGCGGGTCCCCGGTCGGGCGCTCCCGCGACGGGCAGCCCGGACGGACCGAGGGGTTCTGCCCGAACTGCCGCAACCCGTTCTCCTTCACGCCGAAGCTGAAGCAGGGCGACGTCGTCGGCGGCCAGTACGTGGTCGCCGGGGCCATCGCCCACGGCGGCCTCGGCTGGATCTACGCCGCGCGCGACCACAACGTCTCGGACCGGTGGGTCGTGCTCAAGGGGCTGTTGAACTCCGGTGACCCGGACGCGCTCGCCGCCGCCATCGCCGAACGCCAGTTCCTGGCCCAGGTCGAGCACCCGCTCATCGTCGAGATCTACAACTTCGTGACGCACGAGGGTGCTGGCTACATCGTCATGGAGTACGTCGGCGGCACCTCGCTCAAGCAGCTGCTGAAGGAGCGCATGCGGGCGGCGGGCGGCACCTACAACCCGCTCCCGGTGGACCAGGCCATCGCCTTCGTCATCGAGGTCCTCCCGGCGTTCCAGTACCTCCACGACCTCAACCTCCTGTACTGCGACTTCAAGCCCGACAACCTCATCCAGGTCGGAGACGCAGTCAAGCTGATCGACCTCGGCGGTGTGCGGCGCCTCGACGACCTCGACTCCGCGATCTACGGCACCACCGGCTACCAGGCGCCGGAGGTGCCCCACGTCGGGCCGTCGGTGGCCTCCGACATCTACACGATCGGGCGCACCCTGACCGTCCTCGCCATGGAGTTCCGCGGGTACCAGAGCACATACGTGGACTCGCTCCCGCCCGTCGACGAGACCCCGCTGTTCCAGAGGCACGACTCGCTGTACCGCCTGCTGCTCAAGGCGTGCGCTCACGATCCTGCCGATCGCTTCGTGTCCGCCGACGAGCTGCGCGTCCAGCTTCTCGGCGTGCTCCGCGAGGTGGTGGCCCTGGGGCGCGAGGGGGCGGCCGAGCACTCGACGTCCTCCCTGCTCTTCGACGTCCCCACGGTCTCCGACGACTCCCTCGACTGGCAGGACCTCCCGCGGCTGCGGCCCGATGACGGCGATCCGCAGACGCCCTGGCTGCGGACCGTGAGCATCGACGACCCTGCCCAGCGCCTGGCTGCGCTGGAGAGCGCCCCCTCGGACAGCCCGGAGGTGCTGCTCGCCCGGGCGCGGTCGGCGCTGGAGGCCGGGCACTACGACCGGGTCGACCACGCGGTCGGTGCGCTCCTCACCGACGACCCGTGGGAGTGGCGCGCCGTGTGGATGTCAGGTCTCGTCGCCCTCGCCCGGGGCAGCACGTCCGAGGCGCAGAGCGCGTTCAACGCGGTCTACGGCCAGGTCCCGGGCGAGCTCGCTCCCAAGCTGGCCCTGGCGTTCGCCTGCGAGACCGGCGGCGAGGCCGACGTCGCCGAGTCGCTCTACGTGGTGTGTGCTCGCACCGACGCCAACTACATCGCACCAGCGGCGTTCGGGCTGGCGCGGATCCGCGCCGGCAGGGGAGACATCGCCGGCGCCGTCCGCGCCCTGGACCTCGTGCCGGCGACGAGCCGGGCCTTCACCCAGGCGCGCCGCCGCCGGGCCGGCCTCCTCGCCGAGTCGGGCGGTGGCCTGGCGTCGCTCGCCGCCGCCCTGGAGAGCATCGACAACCTGACGATCGACCCCGTCGACCGGTCACGGTTCCGCGTCGACGTGCTCCGCTCGGCCCTGGAGATCGTGGAGTCGCGGGGTGCCGACACGACGGTCTGGATCGCCGGCCGCCCCGCGGCCGAGCCCGCCCTGCGCGACGGGCTCGAGGCGGCGTACCGGGAGCTGGCCGGGTATGCCTCGAGCCGTGAGGAGCGGGTCCACCTCGTCGACCGGGCCAACGCGGTACGCCGATGGACGCTGCGATGACGGGCCCGGCAGCGGGCGGGTCGGTGGGCCGGGCCGACATGTCCCCCGAGGAGCGCCCACCGGGCGGGGGCGCGACCCTGACCTGCCCCTCCTGCGCTGGCCACGTCACCGCCGGCGAGAGGTTCTGCGAGGCCTGCGGTGCGGACCTGGCCCCCTCGTCCGCTGCGTCCGCGGGGTCCGAGGGGTCCGAGCGGTCCGAGGGGTCCGCGGGGTCCGCGGAGTCCCCGGCGTCCCCGGCCGCATCCGCCGAGAGGATCGGGCAGCCGGCGTGTCGAGAGTGTGGAGGTGGCGTCGCGGACGACGGCTACTGCACACAGTGCGGGGCTCGTGCACCCAGCCCGCGGGACCACTTCACGGAGCAGCCCGCCTCGTGGGTTGCTGCCGTGTGCGATCGCGGCATCAGCCACCGGCGCAACGAGGACGCCATGGCACTGGACGCCAGGCAGCTGCCGGGGAGCCGTGCCGTCCTCGTCGTCTGCGACGGCGTCTCCTCCGCGACGGACTCGGACGTGGCCAGCCTGGCTGCGGCCCGCGCCGCACGGGACCTGCTCGCCGCCTCCGACCCCCGGGGGCAGGGCACGGCCGCCACCCGCGTCGCGGCCACCGCCAAGGCACTCGAGGCGGCCGCCGACGCCGCCAACGAGGCCGTCATCGCCAACACCTCACCGAGCCCGGGCAACCCGGCGTCGTGCACCTTCGTCGCCGCCGTCGTCGACGAGTCGCTCCTCGTCGTGGGCTGGGTCGGCGACAGTCGCGCGTACTGGCTCCCGGACAGCGGGGACCCTCGTCTGCTGACCATCGACGACTCGTTTGCCGCGGAGCAGATCGCCGACGGAGTGCCGCGCCACGACGCGGAGAGCGGGCCCCACGCCCACGCCATCACCCGGTGGCTGGGCGTCGACGCCCCTGACCACACACCACGAGCGGCCTCGCTGGACCTCGGGGACCCGGGGTGGGTGATGGTGTGCTCCGACGGGCTGTGGAACTACTGCTCGGAGCCGCACGACATGGCCGACCTGGTGGCCCGGACGGGCAGGGCCACCGGCCCGGAACCGCTGCAGCTGGCCGCCGCGCTCGTCGACTGGGCCAACGCCCAGGGGGGCAAGGACAACATCACGGTGGCGCTCGCCCGGGTCGGCGCCACACGCCCGACCACCACCGCACCACCCACCGCCGCGGCGGCCCTGGAGGCCACGGCACACAGAGAGGAAGCCAGGCCACATGGCAACGTTCTCCGCTGAGGTCTACCAGAACGAGTTCCTGCCCGACGGCGGGACGGACGTCCACGCCATCGTCACCGTCACCTGCTCCGGCGCCGGTGAGGCGGGTCGGTCGGAGTCCGGGGACGCCGCCGAGATCGTCATCGTCGACACCTCCGGGTCGATGGGCGACGACAAGATCAGAGCGGTCCAGCACGCCGCGGTCGCCGCCCTGGACCAGGTGCTCGACGGCGTGTGGTGTGCGGTCATCGCAGGCAGCCACGAGGCCCGGCTGGCCTTCCCCACCAGGTCGGAGCGCGGGATGGTGAGGATGGACGCGCGGACCCGAGCCGAGGCCAAGGCTGCGGTCGCCACGTTCCGGGCGGACGGCGGCACCGCGATGGGCACGTGGCTGACGCTGGCGACCCGCGTGTTCGCCTCGGTGCCCGGCGTGGCGCAGAAGCACGCGATCCTGTTGACCGACGGGATCAACCAGCACGAGACCCCGGAGCAGCTCAGCGCCGCGATCGAGACCGCCCGCGGCCAGTTCCAGTGCGACTGCCGTGGGGTGGGCGCGGACTGGCAGGTGGCCGAGGTCCGCAGGATCGCGACGGCCCTGCTCGGCAGCGTCGACCTGATCGCCCGGCCGGAGGAGATGGCCGCCGACTTCGAGGGGATCATGAGGCAGTCGATGAGCCGTGGGGTCGCCGACGCAGCCCTGCGCGTGTGGGCGCCGCAGGGTGCGCAGGTGCTCTTCGTCCGGCAGGTCTCGCCCACGGTCGAGGACCTCACCCCGCGAAGGCAGGAGGTGAATGCGCTGACCGGGGCCTACCCGACGGGCGCCTGGAGCGACGAGGCGCGCGACTACCACGTCGCCGTGCGCCTGCCGGCGAAGGCGGTCGGCCAGGAGCAGCTCGCCTCCCGCGTCCAGGTCGCGGTGGCCGACACGGTGGTCGCGCAGGGCCTGGTCAAGGCGATGTGGTCCAACGACGACACGCTCACGACGCGCATCGACCCTGCCGTCGCGCACTACACCGGTCAGGCCGAGCTGGCCGAGGCCATCCAGGACGGCCTGGCCGCCAAGGCCGCGGGGGACACCGACACGGCGACGGTCAAGCTGGGCCGGGCCGTGCAGCTGGCCGCGGAGACCGGCAACGACGAGGCCACCAGCAGGCTTCGGAAGATCGTGGAGATCGAGGATGCCGGCACCGGGACTGTGCGCCTGCGGCGCAGTGTCAGCAAGCTCGACGAGATGGCGCTCGACACCGCGTCCACCAAGACGACCCGGGTGAAGAAGTGACCACGGCCGCGCCCCGGGGTGGCGGGCGGTGGGTGCGCCCATGACCACCGTCACCTGCCCCAACGGGCACGAGTCCACCTCCAGCGACTACTGCGACACCTGCGGGGCGCCCCTCCCTGTCGGTGCCGCGGCTCCCGCCTCGACGGGGGCGGCGGGCGCTCCGACCACGCCGGCCGCCCCCGGTGCAGCTGCAGCCCCAAGCGCACCGGATACCGGGGCGACCCCCACCGCTGCCGGGGGGTCGGACGGTGGGTCTGGCGAGGGGTCCGGCGAGGGGTCCGGCGAGCAGGCGGGCACTGCGCCCACGCCCCTGGCGTGCCCCAGCTGCGGCTCGGACCATGACGAGGCCGCGCTGTTCTGCGAGGCCTGCGGCTACGACTTCACCACCGGCACCATGCCGCGTCCGCCCGATGCGCCCGCGGGCAGCTCGCTGGACCTGGGCGCCGCCGGCGAGGCACCCCAGACGCCGCTGGCCCCGGCCATCGCCGTCGAGTGGGTGGCCGAGGTCTGGGTGGACCCCGACTGGTACGAGGTCCAGGAGAGCGACGACCCGTGTCCCTCCCCGGGGCTCCCCACGGTCGTCCCCCTGGCCACCAGAAGCGTGCTCGTCGGCCGACCCTCCACGAGCCGCAACATCCACCCCGACGTCGACTGCACGGGTGACACCGGGGTCAGCCGCCGGCAGGCACAGCTGACCACGGACGGCCGGCGGTGGTGGATCGAGGACCTGCAGTCCTCCAACGGCACGTACGTCGGCCCGGCCAGCGGACCCCTGCCCACCACGCCCGTGCCGCCGGGTCAGCGGCGTGAGCTGTCCGAGGACGACCGCATCTACGTGGGGGCCTGGACACGCCTGGTGGTGCGGCGGGCGACACCGGAGGAGCAGACTCCATGACAACCGCCCGGCTGTCGCCCTGGTCACCGGCGTTCCGGCAGGTCACCGTTGGGCTCCGGCCGGTCACCGGGGGCTCCCGGCCGGTCACCCCTGATGAGTGAGAGCACGACGTGCGTCGTCATCGGCGGCGGCCCCGCCGGCATGGTGCTGGGGCTGCTCCTCGCGCGCGCGGGGGTGCAGGTGACGGTCCTGGAGAAGCACGGCGACTTCCTTCGCGACTTCCGCGGCGACACGGTCCACCCGTCCACGCTGCAGCTGCTCGACGAGCTGGGGCTGGGGGAGCGGTTCGCGGAGCTGCCCTACAGCCTGCTCCACGAGGTCGCCTTTCCCATCGACGCGCACCGCACGGTGACCGTTGCGGACTTCCGGAAGCTCACGGTGCGTCATCCGTACGTGGCGATGGTGCCGCAGTGGGACCTGCTCAACCTGCTGGCCGAGGCAGCCGAGGAGGAGCGGTCCTTCTCGCTGCGGATGCGGACGGAGGTCACGGACCTCGTTCACGGGGCTGGACGCGTGTCGGGCGTCCGCTACCGCACCCGCGACGGCCAGGTCGGCGAGATCCGAGCCGACCTGGTCGTGGCCTGCGACGGGCGCTGGTCGATCGCCCGCCAGCAGGCGCAGCTCCCGGTCAAGGAGTACGCCGTCCCGATCGACGCGTGGTGGTTCCGGCTCCCGCGGCGGCTGGAGGACCGGCCCTCCGCGCTGACGCCGCGGGCCGGGAAGGGCCGGTTCGCGCTGGTGATCCCCCGCACGGACTTCCTCCAGCTCGCCTACATCGGCCGCAAGGGCACCGACGTCGAGCTGCGCGCGAAGGGCGTCGAGCGGTTCCGGCAGGACATCGCGGAGCTCATGCCGGACCTTGCGGACCGCGTCCTCGCGCTGGAGTCCATGGACGACGTCAAGCACCTCGACGTGCGCCTCAACCGGCTCAGGCGATGGCACGTGGACGGCCTCCTGTGCATCGGCGACGCGGCGCACGCCATGTCGCCCGTGGGCGGAGTCGGCATCAACCTGGCCGTGCAGGACGCCGTGGCGGCAGCGACCCTGCTGGCGGGGCCGCTTCGGCGCGGCGGAGTGACCGGCGAGGAGCTGGCCGCGGTCCGGAGACGCCGGCTGCTGCCGACCGTCCTGCTCCAGGCCGTCCAACGGGTCATGCACCGTGCACTGGTCATGCCGATCCTGGAAGGGCGGCGGATGGGCCCGCCGCGACCCGTCCTGATCCTCTTGCGGCACGCTCCACCGGTGTCGCGCGCCACGGCATACCTCGTCGGTGTCGGGCCCCGGCCCGAGCACGCCCCGGCCTTCGCCAGACGCACGGCCCACCCCCACTGACGCCCTGAGCGGGACGGGGCCCGACGGTCTCCACCCCGTGGCCGCCGAGCGTGGCTACCGGGTGCCCTGCCACAGCGCGCGCTCCCACGCGCGGGGGTCGTCGACCACCTGAGAGGCCGTGTCGAAACGCATGGTCGCCCGGCGGTGCACGTCATACGTGGGCCACCCCGGGTCACCTGTCGCGGCAAAGGAGATCCAGGCTGCGTGCATGGTGTCGGCGAGCGCCTGTGGTGCGCTGTCCCCGATCAGGGGGCCGAAGAGCGGGGCGTCGCCGCCCAGCCGGTCGAACACGAAGGGGATCTCGAGCGCGTGAACAGCACCGAGACCCGGTGCGGCCCAGGCGAACTCGTACATGTAGGTGCGCGACGTGGGTCCGGCGTGGGCGTCGGCGAGCCGGATGGCCGGGATGCGGACCCACCAGTCGGTCTCGACCGAGGCCAGCAGCTCACCGGGTGCGGCGCCGGGGTACCGCTCGCGGTAGGCGGCCAGGACGCGCTCGACCGGCAGGCCGTAGGCGGCCAGGGACCGGAAGCCGTGGACACTGACGGGGCCGGTCAGGACCTCCTCCGTGATCTGGCCGAGCTCGCCGCTGATGGCCAGGAACAGCCGCCAGTCGTCGGCGTTCGTCCCGACGACGAGGTCCACGTGGGCCGCCGCGCCGGCCGCGATCCGCTCGACCGGGGGGCCGGGGAGGGTCTGCCCGTCCACGACCGGCTGCCACAACATCACGCAGGTGACGACGTCATGGCCCCAGCGACCGGGGTCGGGGTGGGCGAGGAGGTCCGCCTTCAGCTCCGCCTGTGCCGCGAGCAGCCGCTCGACGGGGACCGCGGCGATCGCCTCGCGGGACGGAGACACTCCCAGCGTCTGGGCCAGGTGGCGCCCCACCCGGGACGCCGTCTCCGCGGAGATCGTGTGATGGGCGGCGCCGCTCTGCAGGATCGCCCGTCGGAAGAGCCCCTCGGCGCGTGGCATGGCCAGCAGCACCCCGATGCTCATCGCGCCCGCCGACTCTCCGAACACGGTCACGTTGTCGGGGTCACCGCCGAAGGAGGTGATGTGCTCGTGCACCCACTGCAGGGCGGCGACCTGGTCGAGCAGCCCGAGGTTCGCGGGCCCGTCGCCGAGGAAGAGGAAGCCATCAGCCCCGAGGCGCCAGTTGATGACGACGCACACGACTCCGTCGCGAGCGAAGTGCCTGCCGTCGTATGCCGCGGTGGCGCCGATCTCGAACATGCCACCCTGGATCCACACCATGACCGGGAGCCCCCCGGCGCCCGGGTCGGGCGTCCAGACGTTCAGGGTCAGGCAGTCCGCACCGGTGACGGCGGTCTCCCATCCGGAGCCGGCACCCTCCGGGGGTGCGACCTGGGGCGGGGAGGGGCCCGGTCTGGTGGCGTCCCGCAGGCCGCTCCACGGCTCGACGGGCTGAGGCGGGCGCAGCCGGTTCGACCCCGACGGCGGCGCGGCGTACGGCACCCCCAGGAACTCGTGCACGCCGTCGACGACCCTGCCACGCAGCTCGCCACCGGCAGTCCTGACCACCGCGCCCATACCCGCCACGGTGCAGTCCGTGGTCGAGTCGCTGCAGAGCCAAAGGTCCCGACGCCCGCCGTTCACCGGACGGCCACCCGGAAAGCCACCCCGAAAGCGACCCCGGGCATGGGACCATGTCCTCGACGCACGACGGGGGAGCCTCGTATGGACATCGACGACGTCCTCGCCATCCTGACCGGGGCGACGCTGCTGGGACTCATCACCGCCCTGGTCGTGCGCTCGAGGAGGGGCGGCAGGACCACCGCCCCGCTGGTCGTGGCCATCGCCGTCGTGCTGCTGATGTCGCTGTTCCTCGTCACGGAAGAGGCGTCGTAGCCGCTCCACCCGGCTCCTTCGCCGCCGCGGGCGCTGCCGACGCCGGCGTGTCGGGCACTTGTCGGCCGGACATCGCGCAGACGGAGGCCCCCGAAGGCCCGTGACGCCAGACCGCACCGCCTGCCAGGCGGCCGTGTGCGTCACCATGGCCACATGTGGCCCGCCGACGCGGAGGCGCTGACCCGCGAGCAGCGGGAGCTGGCACAGGCTCGTCCCGAGGCGTGGAGCCCGCCCCCCGGCAGGTTCCGGGCCGGCGGCTGCTGGGTCTGCTTCCCCCGTGGCCACACGGGTGCCGGCAGTGCGGGGGACCCGGCGTGGGCCGCGTCCGTGGTGGTCGCCGACGGCGACGTGGTCGACCGGTTCGTCACCAGCGGGGTGGCAGGGGCGGCCTACGCCCCTGGACTGTTGGCCCTCCGCGTCGGGCGCTTGTCGGACCTCGCCGTCGGCGGCCTCACGGCGCGGCCAGAGGTGCTTCTGCTCGACGCCACCGGTCGTGACCACCCCCGGGGGGCTGGGCTCGCGGTGCAGCTCGGTGCGGAGCTGGACATGCCGACGGTGGGTGTCACGCACCGCCCACTGCTCGCCGAGGGGGAGTGGCCGGCGGACCGCCGTGGCGCCGTGAGCCGGCTGCGGATCGGCGACACGGTGGTGGCGTGCTGGGTCCGCACGCGGCAGGGCGTGCGACCGCTGGTGGTCCACCCCGGCTGGCGGGTGGACCTGGCTGCGGCCGTCGACGTGGTTCTGCGCACGACCCCACGGTGGCGCACGCCGGAGCCGCTGAGGGCTGCACGTCACCTGGCCCGGCTCGCGCGGGACGCAGCGTCCGCGCGGCGGGGCGTGTGAACCCGCGAGGTTGTCCGGGCAAAGTCCGCTCGCGGCGAGGGGCGGCCTGTGATGATGGCCCGGTGACCGTCAACCGTGGAGGCTCGTGGCCTGCCGACCCGGGCCTGGTCGACGCCTTCGACACCGCGGCGCTCATCGTCGACCTCTCCGGTGTGGTCGTGCACGCCAACGAGGTGGCCCAGCGGCTCTTCACCCCCCCGGGCGGGGCCCTGGTGGGCGGTGGGTTGCTGGCCAGCCTGTTCGAGGACAACGAGCAGGTCGCCATGGCCGATGCGGTGGATCAGGTCCTGGGCGGGTCGCCGTGGGAGGGCCGGCTGGAGGTGGCGCGGGGCGACGGCGCGCGGCGGACCGCCGACGTGCGGTGCCGGCCGCTGCGGCAGGGCGAGGACGTCGTCGGGCTGGTCTGTGTCGTGGACGACTCCGGCACCGACCCCGACACCCTGCGTGGTGCGCGCCGTCTGGGTGACAGCCTGACGCGCCTGGCCCGCGTGACCGCCGAGCTGGTCATGGCCGACACGGTCGAGGCCGTCACGAAGATCGTGACCGCCCACACCGCGGACGCGATGGGTGCGACCATCGCGGCACTGACGCTGCGCGACGGCGAGGACATGCTCCGCCTGGCGGGACTCAGGGGTGGCCGCGAGGGGGATGCCCAGCAGTGGGCCAGGTACTCGCTCGACATCCGGACGCCGGCCAGTGACGTCGTGCGGACCGGGGAGCGCCTCGTCCTCACAGGCGAGGCGGCGATCGCCGAGCGGTACCCCGACATCCCCAGCGCGGCGCGCGGCCAACGCTCCATCATCTGCCTGCCGCTGCGCGTGACGGCCCGGACCATCGGCGCGATCAGCCTGTCCTTTCCCGGGGTCCGGGCGCTGGACTCCGCCGAGCTCGACTTCCTCGAGGTCATGGCCGACACCTGCGCCCAGGCGCTCGACCGCATCAACGCCTCCGAGGAGGCGGCCAAGCAGACCACCCGGCTCACGTTCCTCGCCAACGCGTCGATCGAGCTCGCGAGCAGCCTGGACTACGACGCCACCCTCGCGAAGGTGGCCCGTCTGGCGGTTCCCACGTTCGCGGACTGGTGCGCCATCGACGTCGTCCGGGACGGCCGCCTCGACCGGGTGGCTGTGGCGCACGTCGACCCGGCGAAGGTCGAGTTCGCCCTGGAGCTCCAGCGGAGGTACCCGCCCGACCCCAATGCCCCCACCGGTCCGTGGAACGTCGTGCGGACCGGCCGTGCCGAGCTCATCCCGGAGGTCACCGACGAGATGCTCGTCGCCGCCGCCGTTGACGAGGAGCAGCTGAGGATCGCACGCGAGCTGCACCTGCGCAGCGCCCTCACCGTGCCGTTGAAGGCGCGGGGCAAGGTCGTCGGCGTGATCACCTGGGTCAACAGCGAGTCCGAGCGACTGTATGGTCCCGACGACGTCAGCTTCGCGGAGCACCTCGCCCGACGGGCGGCGTCCGCGATCGACAACGCCGAGCTGCACAGCCAGACGCTGGCCGCGGCCGACCAGCTGCAGCGCGCGGTCCTGCCCGAGGCGCTGCCCAGCGTGGCCGGCTGGCAGGTGGCGCACCACTACAGCCCCTCGGGTCGCACGGAGGTGTGCGGGGACTTCTACGACGCCGTCGTCCTCGCGGACGGCAGGCTGCTCCTCTTCGTCGGTGACGTGATGGGCCGCGGGGTCGCCGCCGCGGCGGCGATGGCCCAGGTGAGGGCCGCGGTGCGGGCCTACGCGGTCGTGGACCCGACACCCGAGGTCGTGATGCGCAAGCTGGACCTCATGTTCGCGCAGTACGGCCGCGAGCAGCTCGTCACGCTGGTGTACATGGTGGCGAACCCGGAGCAGGACGAGCTCCTCGTGGCCAACGCGGGGCACCCGCCACCGCTCATCCTGCGCCGGGACCTGGGGGTCGAGCAGCTGCCCCTGGCCGGTGGGCCGCCGCTCGGTGCCGCGGCAGGGCGCCGCGGGCAGTCCAGGGTGACGCTGTCGCCGGGCGACACGCTGCTCGCGTTCACCGACGGCCTGATCGAGAGGCGCGACGAGGACATCGACGCGGGGCTGGAGCGCCTCCACCGGAACCTGCCGCTCCTGGGCCGGCCCGATCTGCCCGCATCGCTGGCCCGCCTGGTCGAGCGGATGCGGGACCCGTCCCAGGACGATGACGTGGCGGCACTCGCCGCGCAGCGGGAGGTCTAGGGGCCAGGCGGTGGCGCCGTCACGCGACGGCGGCAGGGCTGGCC
The DNA here is from genome assembly GCF_036554925.1 of Pedococcus sp. Taxonomy (NCBI): domain Bacteria; kingdom Bacillati; phylum Actinomycetota; class Actinomycetes; order Micrococcales; family Intrasporangiaceae; genus Pedococcus; species Pedococcus sp. The sequence continues at coordinate 12,830 of NZ_DATBMI010000102.1, read as the reverse complement.
GAGGCGGGTTCCCGACCCGCCGCCGAGCCCGCGCGTGTCGGGACCAAATGCCCGTTGTTCGTCTCCTGTGCCGGACCTAGCCTGTGGCCAGGGCTTCCGCACGCCGCCCACGCACTCGACGACGCAGGGGGACACCACCACCGCAGGAGGTCACCCATGAGCACCACCGCACCCGACCGGCCCCAGCAGACACCCGGAGCCGCCCTCGACGCCGAGACCAGGCGAGACCTGTACCGCACCATGGTCCTCGCCCGCACCTTCGAGGAGGCGATGCTGCGCGAGTACCACGCCGACAAGGGACCGGGCTTCGACATCGGCAAGGGGCTGGTGCCGGGGGAGATGCACCTCGCCGCGGGCCAGGAACCGGTGGCGGCGGGGGTCTGCGCCCACCTGACCACCGATGACGCGGTCACGGCGACCCACCGACCCCACCACCTCGCCATCGCCCACGGCATGGACCTGAGGAAGATGGCTGCCGAGATCTTCGGCCGGGAAACCGGTCTCGGCCGCGGTCGGGGCGGTCACATGCACCTCTTCGACCCGGACACGCACTTCTCCTGCTCCGGGATCATCGCCGAGGGGTACCCGCCGGCGCTCGGGCAGGCCTTCGCCTTCCGCCGCAAGGGCACCGACCGCATCGCGGTCGCTGTGACCGGCGAGGGCGCGGCCAACCAGGGGGGATTCCACGAGTCGCTCAACCTCGCCGCCCTGTGGCAGCTGCCGGTGGTGTTCGTCGTCGAGGACAACGACTGGGGCATCTCCGTGCCACGCTCCGCGTCGACCGCGGTGCCCTCGAACGCACTGCGCGGCGCGGCATACGGCATACCGGCTGAGCGGATCGAGGACAACGACGTCGAGGCGGTGTATGCCGCGGCCGGACGGGCGGTCGCGCGCGCCCGCGCGGGGGAGGGGCCGACCCTCATCGAGGTGCACACCCTGCGGCTCTGGGGTCACTTCGAGGGAGACGCCCAGGGCTACCGCCCCGAGCTCGAGGACGTGCCCAGCCGGGACCCGATCCCCGCCTACGAGACACGCCTGCGGGTCGACGGCCTGCTCGACGACCGCCTGTGCGCGCAGATCCGCGCACAGGCCAGCGAGCGTGTCGAGGACGCCGTCGCCTACGCCAAGGCCAGCCCGATGCCCGACCCGTCCGACGCCGGCGCCCACGTCTTCGCCTGAGGCCGGAAGGAGAACACCATGACAACGACCCAGTCCCCGGCCGTGGCGGAGCTCGGAGGCACCCACCGGCTGACCACGGCCAAGGCGATGGTCGAGGCCATCGCGATCGAGATGCGCCGCGACCCGTCGGTGGTGTACCTCGGCGAGGACGTCGGCGCGTACGGCGGCATCTTCAGCTCGACCGCCGGGCTGCTCGACGAGTTCGGCCCGTCGCGCGTCATCGACACGCCCATCTCCGAGACGGCCTTCATCGGCCTGGCCACCGGCGCGGCCGTCGAGGGGATGCGGCCGATCGCCGAGTTGATGTTCGCCGACTTCATGGGCGTCTGCCTCGACCAGATCTACAACCACATGGCCAAGATCCACTTCGAGTCCGGGGGCAACGTCCGGGTCCCGATGGTCCTGACGACCGCCGTCGGCGGAGGCTACTCCGACGGCGCCCAGCACTCCCAGTGCCTGTGGGGCACCTTCGCGCACCTCCCCGGCATGAAGGTCGTCGTGCCGAGCAGCCCCGCGGACGCCAAGGGCCTGATGGCCTCGGCGATCCGGGACGACAACCCTGTCGTCTACATGTTCCACAAGGGTGTGATGGGGCTGCCCTGGATGGCGAAGAACCCCCGCGCCACTGACGCCGTCCCCGACGGGGACTACACCGTCCCGATCGGCAGCGCCCGCGTCGCGCGTGAGGGCTCCGACGTCACCGTGGTCACCCTCTCCCTGTCCGTGCACCACGCCCTGGACGTCGCAGAGAAGCTCGCGGGCACCATCGACGTCGAGGTCATCGACCTGCGTTCGCTCGTCCCTCTGGACCGGGAGGCCGTCCTGGAGTCCGTCTCCAAGACGGGGCGGCTCGTCGTGGTGGACGAGGACTACCAGTCCTTCGGCCTCACGGGCGAGATCGCCGCGACCGTCGCCGAGGTCGACCCCACCATGCTGCGCGCACCGGTGGCGCGGGTGGCCAACCCCGATGTGCCGGTGCCGTACTCGCACCCGCTGGAGTACGCCATCCTGCCCCGGCACGACAGGATCGAGGCGGCGCTGCACCGCGTGACGAGGGCGTGAGTGGTGGCGCCCGCAGATCTGTGACGGCGCACCGATGACCGACGTGCCCTTTCCCCAGATGTCCAGGGAGAGCCCGGCCGCCGAGGGTGTCGTCTCCACCTGGTTCGTCGCCGACGGCGAGCAGGTTGTCGCCGGACAGCTCATCGCGGAGGTGCAGGTGGACAAGGTGGCCGCCGAGGTGCAGGCGCCGGTGCCGGGCACGATCCGGCTGCTGGTCGACGAGGACGAGGGGGTGTCGCAGGGCGCAGCCATGGCCCGGATCGAGTGAGGCGGGCCACCCGCCGTCATGCCCTGGCGGACCCTCCCGTGCCAGGGGCAGGTGCCGGTGTTCCTCGCGTCAGCCCAGGACCATCCCCTCGGCCGAGCCTGACGGCGTGGGGTCCGGCAGCCGCATCATGCGGAGGGAGTCGAGCAGGCCCGCGAGGGCGGCCAGGATCGGCACGGCGAGGGCCACCTGGAGGGCCAGTGGTCGCGCCTCGGTGTTGATGCGGATGATCTCGTCCTGGACGTCCTCGGGCTGACCGGCGAGCTGCTCCTCCAGCGCCGTGTTGCTCATGACCTCGGCGTCGTCCTCCAGCGCCCGGGCCACCTGCTGCTGCTCGGCTGCGGGCAGGACGGTGCTGTCCTGCGCCATCTGCGTGAAGGTGAGCGACAGCGTGGCGAGCATGATGGCTCCGGCGAACGCCAGCCCGAACGACAGCCCGAACGACCCTGCCGCGGAGTTCACCCCGGCGGCCTCGCTGACCCGCTCCTCGGAGATCGGGGACAGGGTGTAGTTGTTGAGCTGGGAGACCAGCAGGCCGAGCCCGCACCCCGCGACCAGCAGCGGGACCAGGAGGGGCCATCCCGAGTCCGCCCGTGGCACGACCGGGATGAGTGCCACCAGGCCGAGGGTGAGCAGGCCGAAGCCGGCTCGGATGATGCTGGCCGGGCGCCTCTTTCCGCCCTTCCTGCCCGCCAGCATCGCGATCGCGAACATGCTCAGCGACAGCGGGGCGAGGGACAGCCCCGCCTGCAGCGCGTTGTACTCCAGCACCATCTGCAGGTAGATCGGCAGCGCGATCATGGTGCCGCCCAGTGCCACCTGCTGGAGCATCTGCGCCGTGACGCCCGACCTGAAGACCGGGGAGGTGAACAGTCCCGGGTCGATGAGCGTCGGCCGCTCCTCGCGCTTGCGCCGCGCCAGCCACCAGGCGAGCGAGCCCAGCCCCAGGGCGCCGACCGCCAGCAGCGCGCCCACGGACTCGCCGCCCTCCTGCCACACCAGGATGCCGAGCACCAGGCCGCCCATGCCCAGCACCGACAGGATCGCGCCGACCGTGTCGACCTCGCGGGGGCCCGTGTACGGCACGTCCTGGACCATCCCGATCCCGGACAGGACGACCCCGATGATGACCACCTCGAGCAGGAAGCCCACCCGCCACGACAGGAAGGTCGTGATGAACCCACCCACGAGGGGGCCGACGGCGGCGGCGATGGCGGCCGCGGCGCCGACCAGCGCGTAGACCCGCTTCTGCGCCGCGCCCTCGAAGTTCCCGTGGATCAGCGACTGCATGGCCGGCAGGAGCAAGGAGGCCCCGACACCGCCCACCACGGCCCAGAAGACGATGATCGCCGTGAGGCCCTGCGCCAGCGTCATCGCCGTGGCGCCGACGGCGTAGCCGAGCAGTCCGAGGACGTACGCCTTCCTGCGCCCGATCAGGTCGCCGACCTTGCTGCCGATGAGGATGAACGCGGCGGAGACCAGGGCCTCGAGTGCGATCGCGGACTGGACGCCGCTGACCGTCGTGTCCAGGTCCTCCACCACCGCCGAGATGGACACGTTCATCAGCGAGGTGTCGACGACGAGCACGAACATCGCCATCGCCAGCAGGACGGCGAGCCGTCGGTTGAACGGTGTCGTGCCGGAAGGGCCGCCTCTGACCTCTGCGCCCACGCAGATCACCATCCCAACGGTCGTGAGGGCGACGCCGGCGGCGACCAGGGCCCGGTGGCCGGGGTCAACGCACCTGTGCCGGCATGGCCCCAGCATGGCCCTGTCAGGTGGTCGTCGTGAGCAGAACCGGCAAGGTCAGCTGCTCCGGCGCCGCACCGCCACGACCAGAACCAGCCCGAGACCGACGAGCGCGAGCCCCGCCAGGACCGTCGCGCGCACGCCGCTCGCGCCCGTGCTGCGCAGGTCGCCGCCGGGCTCCTGGGCCGGCTCCAGTGGGGTGACCGGCGTCGCGGAGGGGGCGGGCGGACCGGTCGTCGCGGTGGCGGGGGGGCTGGGGGTGGGCGCCGTGGTCGTCGGGGCAGGAGCCGTTGTCGGGGAGGGAGTCGGCCCCCGTTCGTTCTCGAACACGCACTCGGCCGACTGCCCGGGGGTCAGTCGGATGGTCGCCGTACCGGTCGTGGCGTCCTGCTCCACGACCTGGCCGCCGCTGCAGCCGAGCGCGGTGAGCCGCCAGCCGACGGTCGCCGACTCGGTGATCGTGTAGAGGCCCGGTGGCAGCGCAGGGCCGGTGATGCTGCTGACGAGGCGCCCGGCGTCCGGGTCGTCGACCTCGTCACCGTCGTCATCGAGCACGACGCGGACCGGCGCCGCCCGGTTGAGCGCCACGGCAAAGGCGAAGTCCTGGGCGGAGGCCGGTGTGGCCTGTTTGGTCACGGTCAGGGACACCTGCCGGACATTCTGGAAGGTGCACACCACGTCATCCCCGGCCTCGAGCGCGAGGGTGACCCTTCCGCCCTCGAGCCGGGTGCCGTCGCTGCAGCTGCCGCTCACGGCCCAGCCGGGGGGGACTGCCTCGGTGACCCGGTACCTGCCCGCCGCGAGGTCGTCGAACACCCTGGACTGCCCGTCGGCGAGGGTGAAGGCAGCGGGGTCGAGTCCGCGGGTCGCGAAGCCGAACCCGGTGCCGCCCGACGGCGTCGTGGACTTGACGATCGTGAGGCGCGCCGGGGGCGGAACCGGCTCGTTGGCGAGACGGCAGTAGACCACCTGCCCCGGCGAGACGGTGAGGCTGAGGCCGTCGGGGAGCGGACTGACGGGGACGGGTCCCGTCCGGGACCGGCAGCGCGCACCGACCAGGTCCCAGCCCTCGGGCACCGTCTCCCTCACGGCATATGTCGAGCCGCCGGCCTCCGGGGTCACGTGGACCACCCGGCGGGCGGGCCTCGGCGGAGCCAGCGTGAAGGCCGATGGATCCGCCGAGGGGCCTGTGACGGTGAGGTCGAAGCCGGTGCCGTCGGGTGCGGGGACCGTCTTCTCGATGACCAGCGCGGCCCTGGTGGCAGGGGCGCTCGCGTTGACGAAGGTGCACACGATCTGTTCGCCGGCGTCGACGCGGACCGTGGCGGTCGCTGCCCCCAGGTCGGCTGCCGCCTCGTCGTCGCCACGGCAGTCCACCGCCGACAGCTCCCAGCCGGCGGGGACGACTTCCGTCACGGTGACGACGTCGCCGGAGCCGACGGGGATCGGGTGGCTTGCGCCGTCCGACAGGGAGAACGGCGCAACGGGGTCGCCGCCGGGGCGGTCGGCGGTGAAGCCGAACTCCTGGGTGTCCGCCTCCGGGATCGTCGCCTTCTCGATCGTCAGCGTCGCAGGGCCGAGGTTGGCCACCGTGCACTCGGTGGTGTGGCCCGGTGCCACCGGGAACGTCCCCCCTGCCGTGACGTCGACGGTGCTGGTTTCGCCGGAGGCTGGGTCGAGTGCCGTGCAGGCGATCGAGCGAAGGCTCCAGCCGGGCGGCGGGTTGGGCTCGGTGAGGACATAGTCGTGACCCGCGACCACGTCCGAGTGCGTGTCCTCCTCGGCACCAGGCACCGTGAGCGAACCCGTCACGCTGGGGACGCCGGCGACCACGTCGCCGCCGCCGTCACGGGTGAGGAGGTAGCCGAAGTCCTGGGCCGGGTCCGGGGCAGCCGGCGTCGTCACCTTCTGGACGACCAGGCCCCCGCACTGGCTGATGGGGGCGGGTGCGAAACCGGCGTAGTCCTGCAGCTCGGCGGACGCGGAGTTCCCCGTGCGCGTGAAGACGAAGTCGCTCGTGTACGCAGTGCAGTCGGCCGCGCCGTCCCAGAGCCCGGCACCGGTGAGGTTGACGGCGAACTCGCCGAACAGCGGCCTGTCCGGGTCGTCGAGGGCGAGGTCGACGGTGCCCGGTGGCAGCGTCCCGGACGAGACCCAGTCACTGCCGCCCCACCGCAGGACACCCAGGGTGCCCGGACCGCTCGCGTCGAAGTCGAAGGCGATGAGGAGGTCGTCCATCTTGCCGGGAGCAGGGCCGAGGAGTGGCCAGTACAGGGTCACTTCCCCGTTGCCGGAGAAGCGGGACCACGCGCCGTACAGGACGACGTCGTAGCCGCCCGCCGCGTTCGGCACCGCCTCCTGGGCTCGCCAGACCGTGCACAGGTCGCCCTTGCCCACGACGTTGCCCGGGGTGGTTTCGGGGGCGTCGAGGTCGAGGTCGGCCAGCTTCCCGTCGAGCTGGTCCGGGTCGAGCACGCCGTTGCCGCAGACGTCGCCGACCTGCTGGTTCTCGAGGAGGTTCTGCGGCAGGTCGTCCCAGTCGTCCGGGCCTGCGGTGTCTCCGTCGATGACGAACGCCGTCAGCCCGCTGAGCGCGGCACGGGCTGGGCCGGGTGGCGCCCAGCCGACGACCAGTCCAAGGCATATGGCCACCGCACCCAGCGACCATGCCCATCGACGCCGCACCCCAAGCGACATGTGGTCCCCTTCCGTGGCCCACACAGAACCTCGCCCTCCTCCCGACGGTACACGCGTCGGGACGGAGGGCCTTCCGGACGACCAGGCCCCGGTGTCGGTCAGCCCGGTGCGATGTCGGTATCCGGCCTCGTCCTTGCGAGCTCCGCGTCCACGGCCCGGTAGACGTTGCCGTGGATCCTGTCGGCGCCGATGCGCTCGATCACGCCATCCCTGTCCAGGGTCGCGCGCACCACGGGCTTCAGCCGGGCGAGCCGCAGGTTGACAGCCGAGTCCTCGGCCAGCTGCACCAGGTCCGCCATCGCGGCTGAGCCCTGGGAGTCGACGAAGGAGATCGCCTCGCAGTCGAGCACGATCCCGGTCAGGCCCGGCGAGGAGTGGATGACCTCGCGCAGGCGGTCCTCCAGCGCGTCCGCCGTCGCAAAGAAGAGACCGCCGTCGAGCCGGATCACGGCGACCTCGGGAAACACCAGGTCGCCGGGGTGTTCGTCGAGCTCGCGGAAGACCTGGGTCCCCTCCTCGCGCCCGAGGGCCGGCATCTCCGGGTGGGTCGCCACCGACACCAGCCACAGGAGTGACAGCCCGATGCCGATGACCACGCCCGCGAGCACGCCCAGGACCAGCGTGGCGAGAATCGCCACGACCGCGATCCAGAAGTCGAACCTCTGCACCCTGGCGAGCCGCCGCATCTCAGGAACGTTCATCATGCCCATGACCACGGCCTCGATGATCAGGGCCGCCAGCACCGGCTTGGGCAGGCTCGAGAACAGGGGCGCGAGCACGAGCAGGGTCAGCAGGACCGTGACCCCCGACGTGAGGGACGCCAGCCCGGTCCTGGCCCCGGAGCGGTCGTTCAGCGAGCTCGCCGACAGGCTCGTCGAGACGGGCATCCCCTGGAACACCCCCGCGCCCGTGTTGGCCACCGCCTGGGCCAGCGACTCCTGGTTGACGTCGATCTGGTACCGGTGCCTGGCCGCGAAGGCCCGTGCATCCCCGGCGGTCTGGGAGAACCCGATCAGGACCACGGCGACAGCCGCCAGCGCGATGGTGCCCACGTTGTCCCAGACCAGCTGGCCCCCGGGGATCTCCAGCGAGGGCAGCCCCCGTGGCACGTCGCCCACCAGTGCCACCCCGTGGCCACCGAGGTCGAACAGCCACGTGGACAGCAGCCCACCGACGACCAGGACCAGGGCCCCGGGCACCCTCGGCGCGACGGACCTCAGCCCGAAGACGACGACCAGTGCGAGGACGCCCACGAGCGCCGTCGTCAGGTGCGACTCTCCCAGGGTCCCGAACCACGACCGCAGCTCCTGGAGGGGGTTGGAGCCGGAGACCTCCGTCCCGGTGAGCTTCGGGAGCTCCCCGATGACCACATCGATCGCCGCGCCGAAGAGGAAGCCGGTGACCACGGCCCGCGACAGGAACTGCGCGATCCAGCCCATCTTGAGGACGGCCAGGAGCAGGAACAGGATCCCGGCCGCCAGGGTGATGCCGGCAACGAAGGTGGCGACGTCCTGCTCGTCGGTGATGCCGGCCGCCAGAACCGCGCTCGCGGCCACGGCCGCCAGGCCTGAGCTCGGTCCCATCGAGATCTGCCGGCAGGTGCCGAAGAGCGCGTACAGGATCGCGCCGGCCGCCGCGGCATACAGGCCGTTCTGCAACGGAATGCCGGCGATGCCGGCGTAGCCCAGGTTCTTCGGGACGATCAGTGCCGCGACGGCGACCCCGGCGATGAGGTCGCCGCGCAGCCACGAGCGGTCGTAGGAGCGCAGCTGGTCGACCAGGGGGATGATCGGGCTCCGGCGCCGACGTCCAGCGGCGCGAACGGTCGGGCCGCGGTCACCGCCCACGGGACTCACCAGCCGCACGGGACTCACCAGCCGCACGGGGCAGTCCACGCACGGGGAGGTCGGCGACGGCCGGGCCGCGCTCGGACCCCCGTGCCGCCATCGCCCGGCCGTACCTCTGCGCCAGGGGCCCCGAGCTCGCTCCGTGCGCGAGCACACTGAGGACGACGGTGACGGCAACCACCGCGACCGCCTCGTCGGCGCCGGCTCCCAGCTCCTCCAGGGCCAGCAGCGCGAAGACGAGCGAGGCCAGCCCCCGGGGCCCGAACCAGCCGACGAACAGGACCGTCTCGCGGTCCAGGCCGGTGCCCGCGCTGGCCACCGCGACGGACAGCATGCGGACCGCGGTGAGGCTGAGCACGGCATACAGCAGGGCCAGCGGGCTGGCCCTCTCGAGCACGAGGGGAACCGCGACGGCGCCGAACCCCAGCCACACGAGCAGCGACACCAGGCCGCTGGCCTGCTCGAGGAACACCAGCTCGACACGTCCCAGGCGGCCGGCCGCGGCGCCGAAGGCCACACCTCCGCAGAACGCCGCGATGAACCCGTTGCCGTGCAGGCCGAGCGCGGCGGCGTACGCGAGCAGGGCCAGGGCGAGGACGGCGATGCCGGCGAAGTCCTCGCCCGCCCACCCGGCCCTCCGGGCGCGCTGCAGCAGCCACCCGCCGCCGGCCCCGACGACCACGCCGACCAGGCCCCCGACGGCGAGCTCGGCGAGCGCCTCCCACAGCCCTGGGGCGTCGGCCAGCCCCTCGGCGGAGGCTGCTGCGGCGATGGCGAGCATCACCACCGGCGTGACGATCCCGTCGTTGAGCCCGCTCTCCACGGTGATCAGCCGCCGGATCCGGGACGGGACCACGGGGTTGGTCACCACCGGAACCCCCAGCGCCGCGTCGGTGGGGGCGAGGGCGGCACCCACCAGCAGCGCGAGCGCGAGGCCGAGGTCCGGGAAGAACCAGGCCGCGAGTCCCCACCCCGCGAGGATCGTCAACGGCAGCCCGATGCCGAGCAGGCGGGCGTACCGGCCGATGTCGGCCCGCACCTCGCGGACCGGCACCCGAGCCGCGTCGGCGAAGAGCACCCAGACGAGGGTCAGCTCCACCAGGGGTCTGAGGAGCTCCGGCGCCTGCTCGACGTCCACCAGCCCGGCGCCCCCCACGAGCGCGCCGAGCCCCATGAAGACGATCGGCGCGGTCAGGTCTGCCCGTTCGAGGCGACCCGAGAGGATCCCCCAGATGAAGATGCTGGAGGTGACGACGACCATGGCTGTCACGGACAACGTTCCACCTCGAAGGTCCACTCGGCCCCGCCCGGTCAGGTCATGATCCGCCGGTCGACCGCCGGCCTGCGTCATCCCGCCGGGATGACCGGCGGTGCCCGCCGCTGGTCACCGAGGACACGTCCGTCGCGCGTGGTGCAGCCGGGCGAGTATCACCCGCCCCGGGTGACGCCGGCGCCCGCCACCGTGTGTTGGGTGGTGGGGTGGGACCGCCACGTCGGAGGTCGCCACGTCAGAGGATGAGCAAAGGAGCGGGCCATGACCGCCTTCACGGTGTGGAAGTTCGACGGACCCGACGGCGCGGACCGAGCCGCCTCGATCCTCCAGCGCGCGGCGTCGGAGGGCCTGATCAAGATCCTCGACCACGCGGTCGTCTCGTGGCCGGTCGGGGCGTCCCGGCCGAACACCAGGCACGGACACGAGGAGACGATGCGGGGGACGGGATGGGGCGCCTTCTGGGGCCTCCTGGTCGGGGCGCTCTTCCTGGTGCCCGTGGTCGGCGGCGTGGCTGGAGCCGCCATCGGAGCCATCAGCAAGGCGACGGAGGGGACCGGCATCACCAAGGAGCAGCTGCAGACGATCCGCACCGAGGTGACCGAAGGAACCTCCGCGCTGTTCGTCGTCACCGACGAGGGCGACCTCGACCGGGTCGGCGAGCGCTTCCACGGCATGCACAGCAAGCTCGTGGCCACGAACCTCACCGGTGCGGAGCGAGCCGTCCTGCTCGAGACCTTCGGGGGTGGCCGGTAGCCGAGTTCCGGACCCGTGGCCGACGTCCGGTCCGGGGCTCCCCGCGCGGCGTATGCTGCACAGATGCAGCCCGTTGGCGGGCGGTCGCTCAGCTGGGACGGCCACCTCGTACTGGTCCACGACAGCGAGAGCCAGCGTCGCGCCGGAGTGTCGGCATGGGTCCGCCGGGGCCTGGACCTCGGCGCCAAGATCGTCTACATCGAACCTCGTGACGTGGCGACCGAGCGGTCGCTGGTGCGTGTCCTCCAGGACGACGGGGTGGATGCCGACGAGGTCCTGGAACGCGGGCAGCTCGAGGTCTTCCGTGCCGGGGACGACAGGTTCTACCGCGAGACGTGGTTCACGAAGGTGCTGGAGGACGCGCTGGCGGAGGGCTACCCCACGGTGCGGTGGTCCGCGGAGGCCGACACCGCGTGGAGCGTCATGTCCCCCGAGGTGCACGCTTCCGTCGAGGCGATGACCGACCTCATGTGCCGCTCGCAGCCGGTGTCGGTCCTGTGCCAGTACTCCTCCCGCCTGGGGGAGGCGACGCTGCAGACCGTGTGCGCCCTGCACGCTGACGGCCTTCGCGGCGCGCTGGTCCAGACCACCCCCCTTCCGGACGGCTGTGCCGTCGCCGGAGAGGTCGACCGCTCGGACGCACGGATGCTGCACCTGGCGCTGGCGGCGGCCAGCGCCGAGCCCCGCGAGGACGACTCCGCGTTCGTCGTGGACCTCGGTGCCCTCGACTTCCTCGACGTCGCGGGGGCGAGAGCCCTGGTGACGGGGACGGAGACGCACCGTGCCAGAGGGGGCACCGTCTGCCTGCGGTCCGCCCAGCCGAACGTCGCCCACCTCCTTCGCCTGCTGGGCGTGGACCGGCTCGACGGGTTCAGCCTCGAGGGGTCGTCGTGAGCCCGCACCGCCCCATCGCCACCGGGTCCTACAGCCACGACCTGCTGGTCCACGACGGCGACCACGACCTGGTGGAGGGGACGCGAGCCTTCGTCGACCAGGGCCTGGCGTCCGGGGGTCACGTCCTGGTCCACAGCGCCCCGGAACGCGTTGCGATGCTGCGCACGGTGCTCGGCGCGCACCCACGCCTGGAGTACGGGCTGGACCGGGACCTCTACCTGTCCCCGATGCGCACCCTGTTCGCCTACCAGCGGAAGCTGGCGGAGAGCCCGGCATCGACCGAGTTCTGGGTCACGGGGACGGTCCCGTTGGGCGAGAACCCCGCAGGCCACGCTGCCTGGGCGCGGTACGAGTCCGCGGTCAACGAGGTGCTGAGCCCGTACGCCTTCCACGGTTTGTGCACCTACGACCTGCGGGCCCTGCCTCCCGAGACCATCGCCGCGGCGCGGGCGACCCATCCCTGCGTGAGCACAGGAGCGCATCGCACCGCCAGCCCCGAGTACCAGCACCCCGCAGACTTCCTCACCAACCCGGCCGCCGGCGTCCCCGGGCCGCCGGACTCAGCGCCGACCCTGAGCGCGACGCTGCGCAGCGAGCAGGACCTCAGGTCGGCGCGGCACCTGGTGGCGCAGAGTGCTGTGGCGTCCAGCGCGGTGGCGCGCCACGTCATCGACGCCTTCGTCCAGGCCGTGAACGAGGCACTCGTCAACGCCCTCCAGCACGGTGGGGCCACAGTCCACCTGAAGGCCTGGGCCGAGACGTCGAGGCTCACCTGCCTGGTCACCGACGCCGGTTCGGGAATCGCCGACCCGCTGTCCGGTTACGCCTACCCCGAGGCCGTCGGCCCTCGTGGACTGTGGGTGGCGCGCCAGCTCTGCGAGGGCCTGTTCATCAGCAACGAGTCGCCGGCGGGTTGCCGCGTCCTGCTGACCACCGCCGAGGGCTGAGCGCGTCGGCGGTCAGGCTGCCCGCCCCGCGGCTCGCCACTGCCGGGGCTGACGCTGCGGAGGGGCCCTTCGCCTCTGACCTTCCTCGGCCGCACGTCGCGTCATGGAGACGTCAGAAAGTCAGCGCGGGCGGGTCCGCGAGACCCGTCGCACCGTCGCGAAGG
>NZ_DATBMI010000080.1:0-21580 GCF_036554925.1 Pedococcus sp. | reverse complement strand
GCCGGCGACGCGCACCACGGTCGCCACCAGGCCCAGGCGACCTCCGGCGGCACGGCGGCAGGGCGACCCACCTCGGTGAACGCGCCGACCAACGAGCCGGACGAGCTGCCGGGCGGCAAGGACGCGAAGGGAGCGGAGAAGTGAGCACCACCCTGACCCCGATCCTCACGAAGTTCTGGGACCACCCGCAGTCCTGGACCCTCCAGACCTACCGCGAGAACGACGGCTACAAGGCGCTCGCGAAGGCGCTGAAGATGGAGCCGTCCGCCCTGGTGCAGATGACGAAGGACTCCGGGCTGCGCGGGCGCGGCGGCGCCGGCTTCCCCACCGGCATGAAGTGGGGGTTCCTGCCCCCACCGGACGGCGGACCCCGCTACCTCGTCGTCAACGCCGACGAGTCCGAGCCGGGCACCTGCAAGGACATCCCGCTGATGATGGCGGCGCCGCAGTTCCTCATCGAGGGCGTGGCGATCACGTCCTACGCGATCGGCTGCAACCACGCGTTCATCTACCTGCGCGGCGAGGTCGTGCACGTCTACCGCCGCCTGCTGCGCGCGGTGGAGGAGGCCTACGCCGCCGGCCTGCTCGGCAAGAACATCCTGGGCAGCGGCTTCGACCTCGACGTCACCGTGCACGCCGGTGCGGGCGCGTACATCTGCGGCGAGGAGACCGCCCTCCTCGACAGCCTCGAGGGCCGCCGCGGCCAGCCGCGCCTGAAGCCGCCGTTCCCGGCCGTCGCCGGCCTGTACGCGCGCCCCACCGTGGTCAACAACGTCGAGTCCATCGCGTCGGTGCCGCCCATCCTGCTGCACGGCGACCGATGGTTCGCCGAGATGGGTACCGAGAAGTCGCAGGGCTTCGGCATCTTCAGCCTCTCCGGCCACGTCAAGCGTCCCGGGCAGTACGAAGCACCGCTCGGCATCACGCTGCGCGAGCTCCTCGACATGGCCGGGGGCATGCGCGACCCGCGCAAGAAGCTGAAGTTCTGGACCCCGGGCGGCTCCTCCACCCCGCTGTTCACCGACGCCCACCTCGACGTCCCGCTCGACTTCGAGTCCGTCGGTGCGGCCGGCTCGATGCTCGGCACCCGTGCGCTGCAGATCTTCGACGAGACCACCTGCGTCGTCCGCGCCGTCGACCGCTGGACCGACTTCTACAAGCACGAGTCCTGCGGCAAGTGCACCCCGTGCCGCGAGGGCACCTGGTGGCTCAAGCAGATCACGGGCCGCCTCGAGAACGGCCAGGGCAGCGAGGAGGACCTCGAGAAGCTGCTCGACATCTGCGACAACATCCTGGGGCGCTCGTTCTGCGCGCTCGGCGACGGCGCCACCTCACCGATCACGAGCAGCATCCAGTACTTCCGCGACGAGTACATCGCCCACCTGACGCACGGCGGGTGCCCCTTCGACCGGGACGCCTCGTCGCTCTTCGCTAGGGAAAACGTGAGCGCATGACGACCACCAACACCACCACCAGCCCCAGCGCCGGCGGCAACGCCGTGAGCAAGGGAGGGGACGCCAGCATCCCGGCCCCCGTCGACATGGTGACCCTCACCATCGACGGCGCGCCGGTGTCCGTCCCCAAGAACACCCTGGTGATCCGCGCCGCCGAGCAGGTCGGCGTGCAGATCCCGCGCTTCTGCGACCACCCGCTCCTCGAGCCGGTCGGTGCCTGCCGCCAGTGCCTCGTCGAGGTCGCCATGCCGGGTCCGGACGGCTCGCTGAGACCGATGCCGAAGCCGCAGGCCTCGTGCACCATGACGGTGACCGAGGGCATGGAGGTCAAGACCCAGCTGACGTCCCCGGTCGCCGACAAGGCGCAGCAGGGCGTCATGGAGCTGCTGCTCATCAACCACCCGCTCGACTGCCCGGTCTGCGACAAGGGTGGCGAGTGCCCGCTGCAGAACCAGGCGATGAGCAACGGCCGGGCCACCTCGCGCTTCGAGGACATCAAGCGCACGTACCCCAAGCCGATCAACATCTCCTCCCAGGTGCTGCTCGACCGCGAGCGCTGCGTGCTGTGCGCCCGTTGCACGCGCTTCTCCGACCAGGTGGCCGGCGACCCGTTCATCGCCCTGGTCGAGCGCGGGGCGCTGCAGCAGGTCGGCATCTACGAGGAGAAGCCGTTCGAGTCCTACTTCTCCGGCAACACCGTCCAGATCTGCCCGGTCGGTGCCCTGACCGGCGCCGCCTACCGCTTCCGCTCCCGCCCCTTCGACCTGGTCTCGACGCCGAGTGTCTGCGAGCACTGCGCCTCCGGCTGCGCCACCCGCACCGACCACCGCCGCGGCGTCGTCCTGCGCCGCCTGGCCGCGAACGACCCGGCGGTCAACGAGGAGTGGAACTGCGACAAGGGCCGCTGGGCCTTCCAGTACGCCACCACCGGCGACCGCTTCACGATGCCCATGGTCCGCGACGAGCAGGGCGCCCTGCAGGTGGCCTCCTGGCCGGAGGCGCTGGCCGCCGCGGCCGAGGGCCTCAAGGCCGCACGCGGCGTCGGGGTGCTCGTCGGCGGCCGTGTCTCGGCCGAGGACGCCTACGCCTACAGCAAGTTCGCGCGCACGGTCCTGGACACCAATGACATCGACTTCCGCGCCCGGCCGCACTCCGCCGAGGAGGCCGAGTTCCTCGCCTCCTCCGTGGTGGCGACCGGCCCCGCCGGCGACGGGGCACAGGGCGGGGCCGTGACCTACGCCGACCTCGAGCGGGCCGCGGCGGTCGTCCTCGTCGGCCTCGAGCCCGAGGACGAGAGCCCGATCGTCTTCCTGCGCCTGCGCAAGGCTGCCCGCCGGAACAAGACCGCCGTGTATGCCGTGGCGCCCTTCGCCACGCGCGGCCTGGAGAAGCTCTCCGGTCACCTCATCGCTGCCGCCCCCGGGACGGAGGCCGAGGTGCTGGCCGCCCTCGCGGAGGACGGCAAGGGTCACGAGGGCGCGGCCAAGGCCGCCGAGGCCCTCCGCGGCGAGGGTGCCGTCATCCTCGTCGGCGAGCGGCTCGCAGGCGTGCCCGGTGCCCTCTCCGAGGCCGCGGCGCTGGCCGCCTCCACCGGCGCCCGCCTGGCCTGGGTGCCGCGCCGCGCCGGCGAGCGCGGTGCCCTCGAGGCGGGCGCGCTCCCCGGCCTGCTGCCCGGTGGCCGCCCCGTCTCGGACGCCTCCGCCCGCCAGCAGGTAGCCGAGGCATGGGAGGTCGTCGGCCTGCCCGACACCCCCGGACGTGACACCGCAGGCATCGTCGCCGCCGCCACCACCGGCGAGGTGAACGCCCTCGTCGTCGGCGGCGTCGACGCCCGGGACCTCGGCGACCCCCGGGTCGAGGAGGCGCTGGCGAAGACCTTCGTCGTCTCCCTCGAGATCCGCGAGTCGTCGGTGACCGAGGTCGCCGACGTCGTCCTGCCCGTGGCGCCGCACGCGGAGAAGGGCGGGACCTTCGTCAACTGGGAGGGCAGGGTCCGCACCTTCGAGAACGCCCTCGAGAGCGCTGCGCTGTCGGACTACCGGGTGCTCGACATGCTGGCCAACGAGCTCGGCGTCTTCCTCGGCACCCGGACCCTCGCGGAGGTGCGTGCCGAGATGGCCGCCCTCGGCCCGTGGGCCGGCGAGCGCACCGCCGCGCCGACCGTCCCGCACGGCGAGGTCCCGAGCGCCGGTGACGGCCAGCTCGTGCTCGCGACGTGGCACCACCTGCTCGACCGCGGGTCGCTGCAGGACGGCGAGCCGTTCCTCGCCGGCACGGCCCCGCGCACCCTGGCCCGGGTGTCCCCGGCCACGGCCGAGACGCTCGGCCTGGCCGACGGCGAGGTCGTCACGGTCGCGACGGCCGCCGGGTCGACCTCCGCGCCCGTCGCGGTCGTGCCGGGCATGGTCGACCACGTCGTCTGGCTGCCGACGAACTCCGCCGGCTGCGCGGTCCGCCACGTCCTCGGCGCTGACGCCGGTGCCGTCGTCACTGTCACCAAGGGTGGTGCTGCATGAGCAACCTGACCTTCGCCGCGGAGGCCGTGGTCTCCCTGCCGGCCGCCCTTCCGGCCGCGGACAACCCCAGCGCTGACTTCAGCGACACGCCCTGGTGGCTCTCGCTCGTCAAGGCGTTGCTCGTGTTCGTCTTCCTGTTGGTCAACACGCTTCTCGTCATCTGGTTCGAGCGCCGCGTCATCGGCCGGATGCAGCAGCGCCCGGGGCCCAACCGCACCGGCCCGTTCGGCCTGCTGCAGACGCTGGCCGACGGCATCAAGCTGGCCCTGAAGGAGGACCTCACGCCGAAGAACGCCGACCGGGTCGTCTTCATGGCCGCGCCGGCCATCGCCGGCGCCATGGCGTTCGTGTCCTTCGCGATCATCCCGATGGGCCCGACGGTCAGCATGTTCGGGCACATGACCCCGCTGCAGCTCACCGACATCCCCGTCGCCGTGCTGCTCGTCCTCGCGGTCGCCGGTGTCGGTGTCTACGGCATCGTGCTCGCCGGCTGGTCCTCCGGCTCGACCTACCCGCTGCTCGGCGGGCTGCGCTCCACCGCGCAGGTGATCTCCTACGAGATCGCCATGGGCCTCTCGCTCGTCGCGATCTTCCTCTACAGCGGCTCCATGTCGACGTCCCAGATCGTGAGCGCGCAGAAGGACCTCTGGTACATCCTGCCGGCGTTCTTCAGCTTCCTCGTCTACGTCGTCACCATGGTCGGCGAGACCAACCGCCTGCCCTTCGACCTCGCCGAGGGCGAGGGTGAGCTGACCGGCGGTTTCCACACCGAGTACTCCTCGCTGAAGTTCGCGATGTTCTTCCTCGGCGAGTACGTCAACATGTTCACCGTCGCCGCGCTCGCGACGACGATGTTCCTCGGCGGGTGGCAGGCGCCTCCCGGCATCGCGGCGATCAACGACGGCATGTTCAACCAGGGTTGGTGGGGCCTGCTGTGGTTCGTCATCAAGCTGTGGCTGTTCATGTTCTTCTTCGTCTGGCTGCGCGGTTCGCTGCCGCGGGTCCGCTACGACCAGTTCATGCGGTTCGGCTGGAAGTTCCTCATCCCCGTGACCCTCGGCTGGGTCGTGGCCGTCGCCTTCATCCGCGGCGCGCAGCTCGGCTACTTCGGTGACTCCTCCGTCGCAGTGGCCGGCCGGCAGTTCCCGGTGGCGACGCTCGTCATCGTCGGCCTCATCGCCGCCCTCGCCCTCGGTGTGACCTGGGTCTGGGAGGGCAAGCAGGCCGAGAAGCAGGCCGCAGCCACCGCGGGGGAGCACCCCGAGGAGATCGACCCGTTCGCGGGCGGCTACCCCGTTCCGCCGATGCCCGGCCAGCGACTGCGCGAGCCGTCCCTGGCCATCGGCTCGGGCGCGGGCACACCGCAGACCGTCCCGCAGACCGTGACTGACAAGGAGGCCAGCCGTGGCTGACCCGAAGAAGGACCCGGACACCTCGAAGGGTGGCTTCTTCTCCGACCTCTTCGCCCCGGTCGGCGGATTCGGCGTCACCTTCGCCACGATGTTCCGCAAGCTCGAGACCGAGGAGTACCCGGAGGAGAAGCGGCCGACCCAGCCGAGGTTCCACGGACGCCACCAGCTGAACCGGCACCCGGACGGGCTCGAGAAGTGCGTGGGCTGTGAGCTGTGCGCCTGGGCCTGCCCGGCGGACGCGATCCTCGTCGAGGGCGCCGACAACGACGACAGCGAGGGCGGTGCGGGCCGCTTCTCGCCCGGCGAGCGGTACGGCCGCGTCTACCAGATCAACTACCTGCGCTGCATCTTCTGCGGACTCTGCATCGAGGCCTGCCCCACGCGCGCACTGACGATGACCAACTTCTACGAGCTGGCCGACCACAGCCGCGGCGACCTGATCTTCACCAAGGAGCAGCTGCTGGCTCCCCTCCAGGAGGGCATGCTGCCGCCACCGCACCCGATGGTCGACGGGCTCGAGGAGCGCGACTACTACCAGGGCAAGGTCGCCAAGGCCACGCCCCAGCAGGAGGAGTGGGTGAGGGCACACCACGCCGAGCCGCAGGACGGCCTCGCGCCGTCGGGGGACCCGGTCGAGGGCGTCGACACCGTCGCGCACGGCCGGCAGGCCACCCGCGACACCACCGAGGGGGTCCGCCGATGACGGGCACGGGCGAGCAGGTCCTCTTCTGGGTCCTCGGCCCCATCTCGGTCCTGGCGGCGCTGGGGCTGCTCTTCGCGAAGAAGGCCGTCCACGCGGCGCTCGGCGTGGCCGTGGTGATGATCAACCTGGGCATCTTCTACATCGCGCAGGACGCCGACTTCCTGGGCATCATCCAGATCTTCGTCTACACCGGCGCGGTCATGATGCTCTTCCTGTTCGTCCTCATGCTCGTCGGTGTCGACTCCTCCGACTCGCTCGTCGAGACGATCAAGGGCCAGAAGTGGGCCTCGCTGCTGCTCGCCTTCGGGCTCGGCGGCCTCATCTTCGCGGCCATCGGCGCCGTGACCATGGGCGACATGAAGGGCCTGGACCAGGTCAACCAGAACCCGGGCAACGTCACCGGGGTTGCCGAGCTGATCTTCGGCCAGTACGTCTGGGTCTTCGAGGTCACCAGCGCCCTGCTCATCACCGCCGCGCTCGGCGCCATGGTCCTCGCGCACCGCGAGCGCATCGGCGCCCGGCCGAGCCAGCGGGCCTGGAGCCAGCGGCGCGTGCTGGAGAACCGCAACGTCGCCGGCCTGCCCGCGCCCGGTGTCTACGCCCGCCACAACGCGGTCGACACCCCGGCCCTGCTGCCCGACGGCACCCCGAGCGAGCTCTCCGTCTCGCGCGTGCTGACCGCGCGCGAGCAGGTCACCGCCCCCGCCCGCCACGTCGAGTCCGAGCACGAGTTCGAGCACGAGATCGAGGAGGGCCGCGAACGATGAGCCTGGTCAACTACATCTACCTGGCGTCGCTGCTCTTCGCCATCGGCGGTGCCGCGGTGCTCATGCGCCGCAACGCGATCGTCGTCTTCATGGGTGTCGAGCTGATGCTCAACTCGGTCAACCTGATGTTCGTGACGTTCGCACGGATGCACGGATCTCTCGACGGCCAGGTGATCGCCCTGTTCGTGATGGTCGTGGCGGCCGCCGAGGTCGTCGTCGGCCTGGCGATCATCATCGCGATCTTCCGTGCCCGCCGGTCGGCCTCGGTCGACGACGCCAACCTGCTGAAGCTGTAGAAGGGGCCACCAGGTGACTTCCCTCTCCACCCTCGCCGCCGCTGAAGGTGCCGCCACCGCGGCGACCGGCATCACGGCATACGCGTGGCTCCTCGTCGCGCTGCCCATGCTGGGCGCCGCCGTCCTCCTGGTCGGCGGCCGCGCCACCGACAAGTGGGGCCCGGTCTTCGCGACCGCCATGTCGTGGGCCAGCTTCGTCGTCGGCTTCCTCGTGTGGATGGCCATGCTCGGCCGCGACGCCGAAGGGCGCGCCATGTCGCTGCACCTCTTCGAGTGGGTGCCGGCCGGGTCGTTCAACGTCGACGCCGGCATGCTGGTCGACCAGCTGTCCGTGGCCTTCGTGCTGCTGGTGACCTTCGTCGGCTCGCTGATCCACGTCTACTCCCTCGGGTACATGGAGCACGACCCGGACAAGCGCCGGTTCTTCGCCTACCTCAACCTCTTCGTGGCGGCGATGCTCCTGCTCGTCCTCGCGGACTCCTACCTGCTGCTCTACGTCGGCTGGGAGGGCGTCGGCCTCGCGTCCTACCTGCTCATCGGGTTCTGGAACTACAACCCGGCCTACGCGACGGCGGCCAACAAGGCGTTCGTGGTCAACCGTGTGGGCGACTTCGGCCTCTCCGTGGCGATCATGATCATGTTCGTCACCTACGGGGCCGTCGACTTCGCCACGGTCTCGGCCGGGGTCGAGGGCACCAGCGAGGCCACGCTGACGGCGATCGGCCTGATGCTGCTGCTCGGCGCCTGCGGCAAGTCGGCGCAGTTCCCGCTGCAGAGCTGGCTCGGCGACGCCATGGCCGGCCCGACGCCCGTCTCCGCGCTGATCCACGCGGCAACCATGGTCACCGCCGGCGTCTACCTCGTCGTGCGCAGCAACTTCATCTTCAACGCCTCGCCCGACGCGCAGCTCGCGGTCGTCGTGGTCGGTGCGATCACCCTGCTGTTCGGTGCGATCGTCGGCTGCGCCAAGGACGACATCAAGAAGGCGCTGGCCGCCTCGACGATGTCGCAGATCGGCTACATGATGCTCGCCGCCGGGCTCGGCCCGGTGGGCTACGCCTTCGCGATCTTCCACCTGATCACCCACGGCTTCTTCAAGGCGGGGATGTTCCTCGGGGCCGGCTCGGTCATGCACGGCATGAACGACCAGGTCGACATGCGCCGGTACGGCCACCTGTCCGGCGCCATGAAGATCACCTGGGCGACGTTCGGTCTCGGCTGGCTCGCGATCCTCGGTGTCTTCCCGTTCGCGGGCTTCTGGTCCAAGGACAAGATCATCGAGGCTGCGTTCATCGGCGAGGGCTGGCGGCCCTGGGTGTTCGGCTCCGCGGCACTCATCGGTGCCGGCATCACCGCCTTCTACATGTCGCGCCTGTTCTTCATGACCTTCCACGGCACCAAGCGCTGGACCGACGACGTCCACCCGCACGAGTCGCCCAAGCTCATGACCATCCCGATGATCGTGCTGGCGTTCGGCTCCGCCTTCATCGGCCTCATCCTCGGCCCGACGAACATCTTCACGCACTGGCTCGAGCCGGTGGTGGGAGAGCACGGCGACGAGCACCCGGTGCTCGCCGTCCCGGTGATCATCACGCTCACGCTGGTCCTCGTGGCCGCGGGTGTGGCACTGGCCTGGATGCGCTACTGGCGCGACGAGGTGCCGCAGACCGCGCCGGCCGGCTCCTTGCTGACGCAGGCCGCGCGCCGCGACCTGTACCAGGACGAGGTCAACGAGGGCGTGTTCATGCGCCCCGGGGTCCACCTCACCCGCTCGCTCGTCTTCGCCGACAACCGTGGCGTCGACGGTGCGGTCGGTGGCCTGGCCGCCCTCGTCGGCGGCACCTCGAGCCGCCTGCGCCGTGTCCAGAACGGCTTTGCCCGGTCCTACGCCCTGACGATGCTCGCCGGTGTCGTCGCCATCTTCGCTGCTGTGTGGGTGATCCAGTGATGACGAACTTCCCCTGGCTGACGACGATCATGCTGCTGCCGCTGGTCGGCGCGGCGGTGGTCTTCGCCCTGCCGGCCGGTGTCGCCGACCGCGCGAAGCACATCGCGCTCGGCGTCTCCGGTGTGACGCTGCTGCTGACCATCGCGGCGGCGCTGCAGTTCGAGACGACCTCCAGCGAGCAGTTCCAGCTCGTCGAGCAGCACGAGTGGATCCCGCAGTTCGGTGTCTCCTACGCCCTCGGCGTCGACGGCCTCGCGCTGGTCATGATCCTGATGGCGGTGATCCTGGCGCCGGTGTGCATCCTCGCCGCCTGGGACGACGTGCCCGAGGGTGGCGGCCGCGAGAAGAACTACTTCGCGCTGATGCTGGTGCTGGAGACGTTCATGGTCGGCGTGTTCGCCGCGACGGACGTCTTCCTGTTCTACGTGTTCTTCGAGGCCATGCTGATCCCGGTCTACTTCCTGATCGGCCTCTACGGCGGTGCACGCCGCCAGTACGCCGCGGTGAAGTTCCTGCTGTTCTCGCTGGCCGGCGGTCTGGTCATGCTGGTCGCGGTCATCGCCCTGTTCCAGTACGGCCCGGGCGGTGCCGACGGCTTCCTCGTCGAGAAGCTCACCGGCCTCGAGATCCCGGTCGTGGCCGAGCGGCTCATGTTCGTCGGCTTCTTCTTCGCCTTCGCGGTCAAGGCTCCGATGTGGCCGGTCCACACCTGGCTGCCCGACGCCGCCACCGAGGCCAGGCCCGCCACCGCGGTCCTCCTGGTCGGAGTGCTCGACAAGGTGGGCACCTTCGGCATGATCCGCTTCTGCCTCCAGCTGTTCCCGGAGGCCTCGCAGTGGGCGACGCCGGTGGTCATCGTCCTGGCCGTCATCTCGGTGCTCTACGGCGCCCTGCTCGCGATCGGGCAGACCGACATCATGCGCCTGATCGCCTACACCTCCGTGAGCCACTTCGGCTTCATCGTGCTGGGCATCTTCGCGCTGACCACGGTGGGCGGCGCGGGCTCGACGCTCTACATGCTCAACCACGGGTTCGCGACCGCCGCGCTCTTCCTGGTCGGCGCGATGCTCGTCGCCCGCCGGGGCAGCAAGCGCATCCCGGACTTCGGCGGCTGGCAGCGGGTGACGCCGGGCCTCGCCGGGGTCTTCCTGGTGGCGGGCCTGTCGGGGCTGGCACTGCCGGGTCTGGCCTCGTTCGTGTCGGAGTTCCTCGTCCTGCTCGGGACCTTCCAGCGGTACCCCGTGGCTGCCATCATCGCGACCACCGGCATCGTCCTGGCCGCCCTGTACATCCTGCTGATGTACAAGCGGATGATGACCGGCCCGAAGCCCGAGCTGACCGAGCCGGTCCACGACTGGAACCTGCGCGAGAAGCTCGTGGTGGCGCCGCTCATCGTGGCGTTCCTGTTCCTCGGCTTCTACCCCAAGCCGGCGCTCGACCTGCTCAACCCCGCCGTGTCCGCGACGCTGCAGCACGTCGGCGTCACCGACCCTGCACCCACCAACGCCGCTGACGGGAGTGCGAAGTGATGACCGCCCTGACCACCAGCCTGCCGACCCAGTTCCAGGTCGCCCAGGTCGACTACGCGGCGATCGCCCCGATGCTCGTCGTGTTCGGCGGTGCCATCATCGGTGTCCTCGTCGAGGCCTTTGCCCCGCGTTCCGTGCGGTATGCCGCGCAGGTCGGCCTCGCGGTCGCGACCCTCGTCGCCGCGCTGGTCGTCCTCGTGACGGTCTCCGTCGACGCGCAGGGCGTCACCCTCGAGCGGGCGGTCGTCGTCGACGGCCCGACGCTGTTCCTGCAGGGCGCGATCCTGCTGATGTCGGTGCTCGGCGTGCTGACCATGGCCGAGCGGTTCGGAGGCGAGGGCGCGGACGCGTTCACCCCGATGGGCGCAGCCATCCCCGGCTCGCCCCACGAGGCCGCCGCACTGCGCGCCGGCCTGATGAGCAGCGAGGTCTTCCCGCTGACGCTCTTCGCCGTCGGCGGCATGCTGCTCTTCCCTGCGGCCGGCGACCTGCTGACGATGTTCGTGGCCCTCGAGGTCCTCTCGCTGCCCCTGTACCTGCTGTGCGGGCTGGCCCGGCGTCGTCGCCTGCTCTCGCAGGAGGCGTCCCTGAAGTACTTCCTGCTCGGCGCGTTCAGCTCCGCGTTCTTCCTCTTCGGCGCGGCCCTGCTCTACGGCTACAGCGGCTCGGTCTACCTCGCCGACATCGCCAAGGCCATCTCCGCCGCCGCGGGCGACTTCGAGGGCCTGCTGGTCCCCGGCGTGGTCTTCCTGCTGGTGGGCCTGCTGTTCAAGGTCGGCGCGGTGCCGTTCCACTCGTGGACCCCGGACGTCTACCAGGGCGCACCCACGCCCGTCACCGGCTTCATGGCGGCGTGCACCAAGGTGGCCGCCTTCGGCGCGATCCTGCGGCTGGTCTACGTCGGCCTCGAGGCCAACCGCTGGGACTGGAGGATGGGCGTCATCGCGGTGGCCGCGCTGACCATGGTGGTCGGCTCGGTGCTCTCGGTGACGCAGACCGACGTCAAGCGGCTGCTGGCCTACTCCTCCATCGCCCACGCCGGTTTCATCCTCGTGGCCGTCCTCGCCTTCGACCGGCTCGGCGTCGCGGGCACGATGTTCTACCTCGTTGCCTACGGCTTCGCGACGATCGCGGCCTTCGCGATCGTCTCGATGGTCCGGTCCGGCGGCTCGGAGGCCTCGCACCTGTCGCAGTGGGCGGGCCTGGGCCGCAACCACCCGGTGGTGGCCGCAGTCTTCGGCTTCCTGCTCCTGGCCTTCGCCGGCATCCCGCTGACGTCGGGGTTCATGGCGAAGTACGCCGCGTTCGCGCCGGCGATCAACACCGGCGGGCGTTCGGGCGTCGTGCTCGTGGTCGTCGGCGTCCTGTGCAGCGTCATCACCGCCTTCGTCTACATCCGGCTCATCGTGCTGATGTACTTCACCGAGCCGGCCGGGACCGAGGTCGTGGCGCACATGCCGTCGCCGTACACGACGATCGCCGTCACCGTGGGCACGCTCGTCACCGTCGTGCTGGGCATCTTCCCCTCGCAGGTCCTCGACCTGGCCGAGAGCTCCTCGCTGTTCCTGCGATGAGGCTGGCCTGATGAGCTCGACCCCCCCGGTCCTGGCCCTGCCGTCGGTCTCCGACGCGCTGGCCGAGCGGCTGCAGCGGGGCCTCGTGGAGGTCGACGAGACCCTGCGTCGCGTGGTCGACCATGAGGACCCGTTCATCGCCGAGGCCTCCGCGCACCTCGCGGACGCGGGAGGCAAGCGGTTCCGGCCGCTGCTGACCCTGCTGGCCGCCGAGGTCGGCGCGGGTCTCAACGACGAGGTCGTCGCCGCGGCGACCGGAGTCGAGCTGACCCACCTTGCCTCGCTCTACCACGACGACGTCATGGACGAGGCCGACGTGCGCCGGGGAGCCCCGAGCGTCAACGCGAAGTACGACAACTCGACGGCCATCCTCGTCGGTGACCTGCTGTTCGGGACGGCGTCCTCGATCATCGCCGACCTCGGACCCGAGGCCGTCAAGATCCAGGCCCAGACCTTCGTGCGGCTGTGCTCCGGCCAGATCCGCGACGACCGGCCCTGCCCGCCCGGGGCCGACCCGGTCGAGTACTACCTCGGCGTCCTCGCCGACAAGACCGGGGTGCTCATCGCCACGGCGGCGCGCTACGGTGCGATGTTCGGCGGCTGTGCTCCCGGCACGGTCGAGACCCTGCGCGTCTACGGCGAGCGGCTCGGCATGGCGTTCCAGCTCGCCGACGACCTCATCGACATCGCCTCCGAGGCGGGCGAGACCGGCAAGACCCCGGGCACCGACCTGCGCGAGGGCAAGGCCACCCTGCCGGTTCTCTACGCCCGCGCCTCCACCGACCCGGCCGACGCCCGGCTCCAGGAGCTGCTGGCCTCCGACCTGCGCGACGACGACCGGCTCGAGGAGGCGCTGGCCCTGCTGCGCGTCCACCCGGCGATGGAGCGGGCCCGCGAGCACACGTTCGCGGTCGCTCGTGAGGCTCAGCACGCACTCGCCGAGCTGCCGGACAGCGAGGCCAAGGAGGCCCTGCTGGCCCTGGCCACGGGCGTGGTGACCCGCGCCGGCTGACCCCGCCGGGCGGCATACCCGCTGTCGACTCATTGCCCGAGACCCACCGCCGGAGGCGCCCTTCGCGCCCCGAACGGTGGGTCTCGGGCCATCCGTTGGAGCGCGGGTCAGTCGTCGTCGCTGCGCCGGCTTGTGGGGTAGACCTGGATCACGCCGGGCCGGGGCTGGCCGTCCCCGAGGTAGGGGAACAGGCTGGCCGGGCTCTCCGGGGAGGCGCCCTCGGTCTCGCCCGGGTGCTGCACGGCCGCGAGCACCGTCCTCTGGTCCCACAGCACGACGGGGCCGCAGCACTCGGAGTAGGCCGGCACCGAGAGGAACTGCTGCAGGTGGCCGCGGTGCGGGCCCTCGAGCGGCATGAGGTACATGCCGTCACATGCCCCGAGGGCGTTGCCGTCCGTCGCGATCCAGAGGTTGCCGTCACGGTCGAAGGTGACGTTGTCGGGGCAGGAGATCGGCGAGACCTCCGAGCGGTCGTAGCCACTGAAGTAGGTCGACGGGTCGGCCGGGTCGCCGGCGATGAGCACGATCTTCCACCGGAAGCCGGTGCGGGTGTGGTCGCCCCCGGCGGGCGTGATCTCGATGACGTGGCCGTGCTTGTTGTTCGCGCGCGGGTTGGCCTCGTCGATCTGCGACGGCGTGCGGCGGGTGTTGTTGGTGCACGCGACGTAGGTGCGGCCGTTGACAGGGTTGGTCTCGACGTCCTCAGGCCGGTCCATCTTCGTCGGACCGACCACGTCCGCGGCCAGGCGGGTCCAGACCAGCACCTCCTCAGCGGTGAAGCCGGGCACCTTCGACCGGTTGTCGACCAGGAGCGGCAGCCACTCACCGCTGCCGTCGCTGACACCGTCCTCGAACCCGTCACCGGTGAACTTGGCGACGTAGAGGTCGCCCGAGGACAGCAGCGACTTGTTGTGCTCCCTCGCGCTGCGCGAGCTGCCACGGCGGTGGCGCCGGTGGGAGACGAACTTGTAGAGGTAGTCGAAGCGCTCGTCGTCGCCGGTGTACGCCACCACGCGGCCGTCCTCGGCGATGGTGACCGTGGCGCCCTCGTGCTTGAGCCGGCCGAGGGCGGTGTGCTTGACCGGGGTCGAGCCGGGGTCCATCGGGTCGACCTCGACGATGTAGCCGAACCGGTTGGCCTCGTTGGGCTCCTGCGTGAGGTCGAAGCGGGGGTCGACCCTCTCCCAGCCGCGGCCCGTCGAGTTGGCCAGGCCGTACCGCGCGTAGGCGGCCGCCTGGTCGGCCGGCCCCTGACCCGCCGCGAAGTAGCCGTTGAAGTTCTCCTCGCCCGACAGCACCGTGCCCCAGGGCGTGGTGCCCCCGGCGCAGTTGGCGAACGTCCCGAGGACGCGCCTCCCGGAGGGGTCCGCGGTGGTCTGCACGAGCGCGGAGCCGGCGGCGAGACCGGTGAGGCGGAAGGGCGTCGTTGCGGTGATGCGGCGGTTGAGGCGACCCCCCTTGACGTACCTCCACGGCGAGGAGCCGTTCCTGCGGCGCACCTCGACGACCGACATACCGTGGGCGGCCATGGTGATCCGCAGCTGCTCCGGCGTCAGGGACTCCCGCCCGGCGTAGCCGCGGAACATCAGCTCGTCGTTGGTGTACTCGTTGTTGCAGACGAGCACGCCGTCGTGGTCACCCCTGGTGCGGATCAGGTCGGTGTAGTCGCAGTTGTAGCCGAACTGCTTCTCCTGGGCAGCCGCGCTCTGGTTGTCGAAGTCGAAGTCGGGCGCGTCGTCGGTCAGCGGGTCGCCCCAGCTGATGATCGGCTCCCAGTCGAAGCCCTCTGGCACGACCACCCTGTCCAGGCTGGCCGGCTGGGGGTCGATCGGGGTGAAGCCGAAGGGCGACCTCGACCGGGCTGCTGCCGCGGCAGGCGCGGGGGTGGGCGCGGCGCCGGCTCGTGTGGGTGACGGGGCGGCCGCGGCGGGCCGGCCGGCCAGCGTGGTCAGCCCGACGACGGCAGCGGCCAGGCTGCCGCCCCTGAGGACGCTGCGGCGGGAGGCGCCGCGGGCGACGATGTCACCGAAGTACTCGTTCTCGCTCGCGTTCGGGACCGGCTTGCTGCAGGCGTCGTCGCAGCGGTAGTGGCAGGTCATCGCGGAGCGGCCGCCCTCGTGGGCGCGGGACAGGGGGAGCAGGGGGAGCACGGTGCGCTGCGGCGCCGGTGCGGTCATGGAAACCTCCAGGTTGGGACGACGTGAGCACATCCGCGCGTCACGCTAGGGAGTGACTCGGCCGGACGGGCGGCCGCACGGTGAACGTCGAGTGACCAGCGCGTCAAGGAACGGTCAGCAGTGGACCCGGGAAAGCCTCGGAACCCGTATGCCGTGGCACAGGGCGTGGGTACAGTCGGCGGCGTGACCGGCAGCTGGGACCGTGCGACGGCCGCCCTCGCCGCGCCCTTCGCGGTCGTCGACCTCGACGCCTTCGACGCCAACGCCGCGGACCTCGAGCGCCGGGCGCAGGGGCTGCCGATCCGCGTCGCGTCCAAGTCGGTGCGTTGCCGGGCGCTGCTCGAGCGGGTGCTGTCGCGTCCGGGTTTCTGGGGGGTCATGGCCTACTCCCTGCGCGAGGCGCTGTGGCTCGCTGCGGAGGGACTCGAGGACATCTTCGTGGCGTACCCGAGCGCCGATCGGGCGGCGCTCACGGCACTGGCCGGAAACGGCAGCGCGGCCGCCGAGATCACCCTGGCCATCGACAGCCGTGAGCACGTCGACCTGCTGACGGCGGTGCTCGCCGGCGTCGAACGGCCGCACCCCGTGCGCGTCGCCCTCGACGTCGACGCCTCGCTGCGGGTGGGGCCGCTGCACCTCGGGGTGCGGCGCTCGCCCACCCACACGGCATACGAGGCGGTGTCGCTGGCCCGGGCCGCGCGTGACGCGGGGCTGGTGGTCGTCGGCCTGATGTTCTACGACGCCCAGATCGCTGGCCTGCCGGACACGTCGCCGCTCGTCCGGATGCTCAAGGCACGCTCGACGGCGGAGCTGCTGCGCCGGCGCGCCGACGTGGTCGAGGCCGTGAAGGAGGTCTCACACCTCGAGTTCGTCAACGGCGGGGGGACCGGCAGCCTGCACATCGCCGGCGCAGACCCGTCCCTGACCGAGCTGGCAGCAGGCTCAGGGCTGTTCGGGCCCACCCTGTTCGACGGCTACCGGGGCTTCCGGCCGCGGCCCGCTGCGGCCTTCGCCCTCCCGGTCGTACGCCGGCCGCGCGCGGGGATGGTCACGGTGTTCGGGGGCGGCTACATCGCGTCCGGGCCGCCGGGCTGGTCGCGCCTGCCGTCGGTGCTGGCGCCACGCGGGCTGCGGTTGCTGCGGGCCGAGGGCGCCGGCGAGGTCCAGACACCGCTGCGGGGCAGCGCCGCGGACCAGCTGCGCGTGGGTGACCGGGTGTGGCTGCGGCACGCCAAGGCCGGGGAGCTGTGCGAGCGGTTCGACGAGCTGCACCTGGTCTCGGGCGGCCAGGTCGTGGGACGGGTGCCGACCTACCGCGGCGAGTCGGCGACCTTCGGATGAGCACCGCCCAGCCCTCCGGGAGGCCGACCTGGTCGAACTGGGCCGGAAACCAGGTCGCCCGCCCTGCTGCCGTCGTGGCGGCCCGGTCCACGCAGGAGGTGCGCGACGTCGTGCGTGACGCCGCGTCGGCCGGGCAGCGGGTCCGGCCGGTGGGGACGGGCCACTCCTTCACCGGTCTGGCCGTCACCGACGGCGTGCTGCTGAGCCTGGAGCACCTCAGCGGCGTCACGGCCGTGGACCGTGAGAGCGGCCGCGTCCGGGTGCTGGGCGGCACGCCGCTGCACGTGCTCAACCTGGCGCTGGACGCCTTCGACCTCGCGCTGCCCAACCTCGGCGACATCGACCGGCAGAGCATCAGCGGAGCCATCGCGACGGGCACCCACGGCACGGGCACGCGTCAGTACGGCATCGCCTCCGCCGTCACCGGCCTGCGGCTGGTCCTCGCCGACGGCTCGGTGCTGCAGTGTTCGCCGGACGAGCACGCTGAGGTCTTCCAGGCCGCTCGGGTCGGGCTGGGCGCGCTCGGGGTCGTCACCGAGGTCGAGCTGCAGTGCGTCCCGGCCTTCCGGCTGCGCGCTCGCGAGCGGGGCGAGTCGCTGTCGGCGGTTCTGGAGCGGGTGCAGGCGGAGGCCGACGCCCACGACCACCTCGACCTGCACTGGTTCCCCCACACCGACCGGGTGCTGGTCAAGCGCAACGACCGGGTTCCGGACGACGACCCGGGGCGGCCGCTCGCGGCCTGGCGCGCCCGGCTCGACGACGACCTGTTGTCCAACCGGGTGTTCGAGGCCGTCAACCGCGTCAGTGCCCGGTGGCCGGCGGTGGTGCCGCGCCTCAACCAGGCGACGTCACGGGCTCTCGGAACGCGCGAGTACACCGACGCCTCCTGGCGCGTGTTCTGCTCCGCCCGCGAGGTCCGCTTCCGGGAGAGCGAGTATGCCGTGCCGCGGGCGGCCGTTGTCGACGTCGTCCGCGCCGTGCGGGACTGGGTGGACCGGCACGACGTGGCGCTGCCGTTCCCCGTCGAGGTCCGGTTCCTCGGCGGCGACGACGTGTGGCTGTCGACCGCGTACGAGCGGGACAGCGCCTACGTCGCGGTGCACCAGTACCACCGGATGGGCGACGGCGGCCTGTTCGCGGCCTTCGAGGCGATCGTCGCGGAGCACCGGGGGCGCCCGCACTGGGGCAAGCTGCACACCCTGGGACGCGAGAGGCTCGCGGAGCTCTACCCGCGCTTCCCGGACTTCCTGGCGGTGCGCGACCGGCTCGACCCGGAGCGGCTCTTCGGGAACGACCACCTCACGCGGCTTCTCGGACCGTGACGGCAGTGTCGGACTTGGACGCCATTGCGCCCCAAGGGTGTTCGCGGTAGGGGCACATCGTGGGTGACTAGGCACAGCGGGCCATTGACGCCGGGCGCTGCGGGGGAGTGCCCTGAGGTACCGACCGGTCGCCTGACCGGCCGTCTTCCTGACCGGAGGCGGTGGTCACCGTGCAGACGGAGTCGTGGTTCGAGGGCGCCCTGCGGCCGGATGTCGTGGTCGCGCACCTCCGTGCACGTGTGCCGGACCTGGTAACTGGGTCACTGGAGATCACGCGGTGTCGCGTGACCCGGGTCCGGTCGGTCCCACCGGAGGGGTCGTGGACCGCGACCTACGAGTTCGACGTCGACGACCGTGACGGGGGCGCACCGCACACCGTGGTCGCTCGGGGCGTCATGACCCCTGACGAGCTGCCACTGCCGCCAGCCCTCGAGGACGCCGCGCCGTTCGGGAGCGCGAGCTGGGGCTGTGTGCTGCCCGACCTGCGCCTGGCGCTGACCGTCCCGCCGCTCGACGATGCCCTGCCCGGCCTGACGATGCTGCTCGACGCCGAGCGCGGCCCGGGGCTGCTGACCCGCGCCCTCCTCGGCGGGGGCGTTCTGGTCGAGGGCACAGCGGTCGTGGCGTGTGCCCCGACGGTGGCCGCGTACAAGCCGGGAGTGCGGGCGACCGTCGTCTGCCGGTTGGGACTCGGTGCGGACGCCGATGCCGCCGGAGCCGACGACGCCGCCCCCGCCGACGACTTCTCCGGGCCGGAGGCTGTCGTGGTCAAGGTGCACAGCGACGACGAGGGGGAGCGAGGCCACGAGGCGCTGCGCTCCCTGGCACAGTCGCCGCTGGCCGAGAGTCCGCTCGTGCAGGTGCCGCGGCCGCTGGCCCACCTCCCGGAGCTGCGCCTGTCCGTCCAGCAGCACATCGAGCACGAGTGCTCGCTCAAGGACCTGTTCCACGCCGCCTTCGAGGGCGGTGGGCAGTCGGTGCTGGCCCGGCTGGCCGAGGGATCGCGCGGAGCGGGAGCAGCGCTGGCCGCGCTGCACCGGAGCGGCAGCGGCTTCGGCGAGGGCGAGACCTGGGAGCAGGACCTCGCCGCCGTGCGCCGCAAGCACGCCAGCCTGGTCTCCGTCGTCCCGGAGCTCGGCGGGTCGGTGGCCGAGGCGCTGGTGCGCATCGAGGCGGCGGCAGCCCGCACGGCGGCGGACCTGCCCTGCCCCTCGCACGGCAGCTTCCATCCAGCGCAGGTGCTGGTGACCGCGGAGCGCCTCGCCCTCATCGACTTCGACAAGTGCTGCCAGGCCGAGCCGGCCCGCGACCTTGCCGCCTTCACGACCAAGCTGCGCCACATGGCGGTGAACAAGGTCGACACCCACCGGTACGACCCGGGGGGCGCTGCGGAGGTGATGGTCGAGACGCTGCGGGAGACGTTCCTCGGCGAGTACACGCGTACGGCACCGCTCTCGGAGCGGCGGCTCGCGGTGTGGGAGGCGCTCGAGGTCTTCTCGCTGGTGCTCAGCGCCTCCAAGAAGATGCTCGGTCCCAGGACGCAGAACTGCGTGGCCATGCTGCAGCGTCACCTCGACGACCACGGCCTCTGACGGCGAGCCGCCGACGCGCCGTGTGGCGCATCCTGACGTCACCGCGCGCCCGGCTCGACGGCGGGCTGCTGGTCAACGGGCGGCCGGGACACCGCCCACCTCGAACGGGTGCTGGGGTGGACCGCCCGCTCGGCGAAGGCGGGCTATGGTCGGCGCATGCAGCCCCGCGTTCCCTACGACGCTGACGAGAAGACGACTCTGTGGGCGACGCTGAATGCCTACCGCGACACCGTGCTGTGGAAGCTGGAGGGGCTCGACGACGAGCAGCTCAGAAGGCCGATGACCCCGAGCGGCACCAACCTCATCGGGCTGGTCAAGCACCTCGCGGCGGCCGAGTACGGCTGGTTCTGTGAGACGTTCGGCCGCGAGACGGAGCCGCTGCCCGACATCGACTCCGACCCCGAGGCTGACATGAGCCTGGCCCCGGGTGAGGAGCCCGGCGATGCCGTCGCCTTCTTTGGACGTGCGCGGGCGGCCGCCGATGCGACCATCGGCGAGCTGGCCTTGGAGGACGCGGGAGTCTCCTGGTCGGGGAACCAGGTGACCCTGCGCTGGGTGCTGGTTCACATGGTGGAGGAGGTCGCCCGCCACGCCGGGCACATGGACATCTGCCGCGAGCTGATCGACGGTGCGACCGGCGGTTTCCCGCCGCGGCCGGCAACGGACGCCAGCTAGGGCACGGTCCGCGCGCCCTCCCGTCTCCTGTCCACAGGTGCGGTCGCGATGCCACGCCCTCCACAGGCGTTTGGTTCCAGGTGGTGGTTTGCCGCGCCGTATGCCGTGGAATCCGTTGCGTGCCAACGGTTCTCGTCTCGATCCGGATGAGAGCCGTTGTCGGTGGTCGCCTCTAGTGTTGTCGTCATGGAGGGGACGTCGCAGCGGCTGAGCCTGGCGGAACGCCGGGAGCGGGTCGCCGCCGCGCGCGAGGCGCTGCAAGGGCTTGGCGCCGAGCTGTGGCAGGCCCCGTCGGGTGGCGGGCCGGACGGGCTGTCGGGGCTGTTGTCCGAGGTCGACGCGCTGGGCATGGCGTGTGACGCGGGCCGGGTCGCGGTGCTGCGGGAGGCGATGGACCGGGGTGAGACCGCGGGCGGCCCGGCGGCGATGTCGACCGCGCAGTGGGTGCGGTGCCATGCCCCGTCGACCAGGGCCGGTGGCGCGGCGGCGATCGTGGCGCTCGCGACCGCGTTCGGCAAGACCGCCAACGCCCCGGTCCGGGAGGCCGTGGCGTCGGGCCGGTTGCCGGTGCGGTCCGCGGCCGCGGTGGTCTCCGAGGCGGACAAGCTGCGCCCGCTGCTGGCCGACGGCGCCGAACCCCACGTCCTCGCAGGCTTGATCGACATCGCGGAGCAGCACGGTCCCTCCGCCTGCCGCGACCTGCGCGACGCGCTGATCGCCAAACACGGGCGCGAAGGGGTGCTGCAGGACCGGCAGAACCTGGGCACGTCCTTCATCCGCCTGTCCCAACCGGTCGACACCGGCGCCAGCACCTTCGAGTACCGCCTCACCTTGGACGTCGAGGGCAAGGCCGCCCTGGAGGCGGCGCTCGAGCCGTTGTCGGCGCCGCAACCCGTGGACGGGGAACGCGACCTGCGCACCTCGGACCGGCGCCGCGGCGACGCGCTGGTGGCCCTGGTCCGGCGGGCGGTGGCGGCCGGGGAGGAGCGGGGCAAGACCACCAAGACCACCCTCGTGGTCACCATGGACTGGGACTCGCTGCGCGACGGGCTCGGCGCCGGGACCACCCTGGGCGGCCTGGATGCCGGCACCCACCTGGCCCCCGGAGACGGTGCGCAGGCTGTGCTGCGACGGCTCCGTCATCCCGGTCGTCCTCGGCACCGACGGCGCGGTGCTCGACTGGGGCCGGGAGAAGCGGTTCTTCACCGACGCCCAGACCAAGCGACTGTGGCTGCGCGACGGCGGCTGCACCTACCCGGGCT
>NZ_DATBMI010000051.1:0-31489 GCF_036554925.1 Pedococcus sp. | reverse complement strand
CCGGCCGCGGCGTGGCGGTCAGCACCGACTGCAACGGGCGCTTCGCCAAGCTCGACCCGTATGCCGGGGCGCAGCTCGCGCTCGCCGAGGCCTACCGCAACGTCGCCACCGTGGGAGCGACCCCGCTGGCGATCACCGACTGCCTCAACTTCGGCTCGCCTGAGGACCCGGGCGTGATGTGGCAGTTCGAGCAGGCCGTCAAGGGCATCGCCGAGGGCTGCCGCGAGCTCGGTATCCCCGTCACAGGCGGCAACGTCTCGTTCTACAACCAGACCGGTGAGACGGCGATCCACCCGACCCCGGTCATCGGCGTCCTCGGCGTGATGGACGACGTCGCCCGCCGCACCCCGAGCGGGTGGAAGGCGCCGGGCCAGGTCATCTACCTGCTCGGCACGACGGGGGAGGAGCTCGACGGCGGTGAGTGGGCGCACGTGCGCCACGGCCACCTCGGCGGCTGCCCGCCGAAGGTCGACCTCGCCTCCGAGAAGCTGCTCGGCGAGATCCTCGTCAACGCCAGCCGCGACGGCCTCGGCGACGCCGCTCACGACCTGTCCGACGGCGGCCTCGCCGTCGCGCTGGCGGAGGCGACGCTGCGCCACGGCGTCGGGGCGCGCATCTGGCTCGAGGAGGTCTGCGAGCGTGACGGGATCGACGCGTTCACCGCGCTGTTCAGCGAGTCCACCGCTCGGGTCGTCGTCGCCGTGCCGCGCTCGGAGGAGGTGCGCTTCACCGACATGTGCACCGCCCGCGGGCAGGTGCACGCGCGCATCGGCGTCGTCGACGACGCCACCGACGGGCTCGACGTGCAGGGCCGGTTCGCCGTGACGCTGGCCGAGCTGCGCGAGGCGCACACGCGCACCCTCCCCGCCGTCTTCGGAGCCTGAGGGCGAGGTCGGGTATGCCGCCGCGCCGCCGGGTGCCCGTCGACGCCGGCGCCACCGCGGTGCGCCAGTGGCGTGACGAGGACGGCGCGGTCGAGCGCACCGTCCTCGCGACCGCCGTGCGCTACGCGCTCGAGGAGCTCGCCCAGCGGGCCCCGGGTCGCAGCGTCGAGGTGCGGGTGCCGCCCTTCGGGGCGGTGCAGTGCATCGCCGGGCAGGTGCACGCCCGCGGCACCCCGCCCAACGTCGTCGAGACCGACGCGGCCACCTGGCTCGCCCTCGTCGTGGGCCGGCTCGAGTGGGAGCAGGCGTGGGAGTCCGGCGCGCTCCGGGTGAGCGGCCACCGCGCGGACCTCGCCCCCTACCTGCCTCTCGTCTGACAACGGCGCCTGACAGCGGCGTCCGACAACGGCGTCTTAAGACGGCGTGCGGACGTGCCGTTCTGTCGACGGGCGGCGCGTTGAACGGGTGGCGCGGTCGGACGTAGCCTCGTGTCGTTGCGGCGATGGACGGAGCCGGCCATGGGTGACACGGCTGAGACCGCGGTTCTCGCGGGTGGATGCGCGTGGGTCATGCAACAGCTGCTGCGCCAACCCGAAGGGGTCATCTCCACTCGGACGGGCTTCATGGGTGGCGAGAACGAGCATCCGACCGAAGAGGACAGTGGCGGTCACGCCGAGGTCGTGGAAGTCGTCTTCGATCCTGAGCGGCTCTCGTTCCGAGGGTTGCTCGACGTGTTCTTCCTCGTCCACCGACCCGACCTCAAGGAAGACGTGGTGGGTTCGCTCTATCGCTCAGAGATCTTCTGCACCAGCCCGGAGCAGCGCGCAGTGGCCGAGCAGATGATCCGTGACGTCGACGCGTCACGTCATTGGCCCGGAAGGACGGTGACCAAGGTCAGCGACGCTGGGATGTTCTGGGAGATGGGCCCCGAGGGGCAGGACTACCTGTTGCGGTTCCCCCACGGCTGCAGACCGCCGTTCCCAGGTACTCACTCGCCCGGGTAGCGCACCCCGACCTGGCGGCGGACCTCGTCCATCGCCTCCATGAGCCGCAGGGTCTCGGCGTGCGGCATCAGCGCCGACTCCCTGGCGCCTTCGTGCATGCAGCGCGCCACCTCGGCGGCCTCGTAGCGCAGGCCGCGGTGCATGTCGCCCTCGTGCGGCTCGAAGGTGTCGACGACGTCGGCGTCGATGCCCGTGCCGCGCAGCCGGACGGTGTTGGGGCCGTAGAAGTCGCCGTCGATCTCGATGCGCCCGCGGGTGCCGCACACGGCCGCCGTCGTCGGGGTCTTGGTGAGCATGGACGTGCCGAGCAGTCCGTGGGCGCCGGAGGACGTGGTGACGGCGATGCTGACCTGCGCGTCGACCCCCTCGAGCGTCAGCGTCCCCGTGGCGGTGATGTCCTCGAACACACCGAGGACGAGGCCGGCGAACGAGAGCGGGTAGATCCCGAGGTCGAGGAGCGCCCCGCCGGCCAGGTGCGGGGACGCCAGCCGCTCGGGCCCGTCCGGGTAGAGCTGCTGGCCGTGGTCCGCCATGACGGTGTGCACCTCGCCGAGCACTCCGTCCTCGAGCGCGCGGCGCACGACGTCCATGTGGGGCAGGAAGCGAGACCACATCGCCTCCATGGCGAACAGTCCGCGGGACGCAGCCGCGTCGAGCACCTCGCGGGCCTCGGCGGCGTTGCGGGTGAAGGCCTTCTCGACCAGGACCGGCTTTCCCGCCTCGATCGCGAGCAGGGCGTGCTCACGGTGCTCCGAGTGCGGTGTGGCGACATAGACGACGTCGACCTGCGGGTCGGCGACCAGCTCCTCGTACGAGCCGTACGCCGCGCGCGCCCCGACGTCGTCGGCGAAGGAACGCGCCCGCTCCAGGCTGCGTGAGCCGACCGCCGTCACCACCTGGCGGGTGCCGTCGCGCAGGGCCTCCGCGAAGCTGCGGGCGATGTTGCCCGGCCCGAGGACCCCCCAGCGGAGCGGGGGCGCCTCCATCGGGTCGGGAGTGCGGGGCGCGGGAAGGCTCACGGCGGTCATGCGCCCCATCCTGCCGGGGCCCCGCGATCAGCGCAGCCGCCAGCCGTCGCGGGGCGGCGGCTCGGGCGAGAGGTCGGTGTCGCCGTCGACGTACGCGCGACCCCCCGCCAGGAGGCGGGCGAGCTCCTCCCCGGTCCGCAACGAGCTCGGGAACGGGCACCGGGCCACGGCGCGGGTCAGGGCCGGCAGGTCAAGTGCCGCCGTCGACCCCAACACCACGTGGTTGCCGAACCGGCGCCGCTTCCACACCTCGACGAGGGCGACCGCGGCGGTCTCGGGGAACACGCTGTCGAGTGCGGCGTACCAGCGGCGCAGGTGCTCGCGGGTCGGCTCGTCGGTGACGTTGGCCATCAGCAGGCCGCCCGGTCGAAGGACGCGCCGCACGTCGGTGAGGAACTCGACGGTGGACAGGTCCGCGGGCATCCGCCCCGCGGCATACGCGTCGAGGACCACGACGTCGGCGCTGGCGTCCCGCAGGGCCGCCACCCCGCTGCGGCCGTCGACCGGCCGAACCCTGATCCGGTGCCCCCGCGGCAGCGGGAGCTCCCGGCGGACGGCCTCGGTGAGGGCGGTGTCGGGCTCGAGGACGACCTGTGGTGAGCCCGGCCGGGCGTGCTGGACGTAGCGGGGGAACGTCAGCCCCGCGCCGCCCACATGGGTGACCGCCAACGTGCCCTCGGGCAGGGTGTCGAGGACGAGACCGAAGTGGTTGACGTACTCGAAGAGGAGGCTGCCCGGGTCGGCGAGGTCGACGTGGGACTGCGGCTGGCCATCGAGCATGACGACGGTCCCGCCGTGGCCGTCGTCGACGAACTCCGCCTCCACGCCGGCACCCCTCAGGGGCGGATGAGCGACTTGACTGCCCGCCGCTCGTCCATGGCCGCGTAGGCCTCGGCGGCGCGCTCGAGTGGCACCTCGTGGTCGAAGACGACGCCGGGGATGACGACCTCGGCGAGCACGTCGTCGCGCAGCTGGGGGAGGTACTGCCGCACTGGGGCCACGCCACCAGCGACCGCGACGTTGCGCCCGAACATGTCGCCGATCGGCAGCTCCACGCCGTGCGGAACCCCGACGTAGCCAACGGTTGCGCCCGGCCGGGCCACCGCGATCGCCGTCGCCATGGCCTCGCCGGTGCCGACGCACTCGAGCACGGCGTCGGCGCCCACGCCCGCCGTCAGCTCGAGGACCTCGGCCTCGCCCTCCTCGCCGCGGGTGGCCACGAGGTCGGTGGCGCCGAAGTCACGGGCGATGAGCTGGCGCTGTTGGTGGCGCGACATCGCGATGATCCGCTCCGCCCCCATCCGGGAGGCGGCGAGCACGCCGCACAGGCCGACCGCGCCGTCGCCGACGACCACCACGGTGTCGCCCTCGCGCACCCCCGCCGAGACGGCGGCGTGCCAGCCGGTGCCCATGACGTCGGAGAGGGTCAGCAGCGACGGCACGAGGTCGTCGTCGGGCACCTCGCGGGTCGCCACGAGTGTGCCGTCGGCCAGCGGCACCCGCACGTACTCGCCCTGGCCGGCGTCCACCATGAGCCCGTCGGCGTCCTTGTGGCCCCAGCCGCCGCCGTTGGCGCACGCGCTCTGCATGCCGACCTGGCAGTGCGGGCAGGTGTTGTCGCTGTAGAGGAACGGCGCGATGACGAAGTCGCCGGGGCGCAGGCTGCGCACCTCCGCGCCGACCTCCTCGACGATGCCGACGAACTCGTGGCCGATCCGCCGCGGCCGCCGCACCTCGTTGATCCCGCGGTAGGGCCACAGGTCGCTGCCGCACACGCACGCCGCGGTGACCCGCACCAGCGCGTCGGTCGGCTTCTGGACCTGCGGGTCGGGGACCTCCTCGACGCGGATGTCGCCGGGGGCGTGCAGGATCGTGGCCTTCATGGCGCCCAGCCTCCCACGCAGGCAGGTGCCGTATGCCGCGGGGCCGGGCCCGCGGCATACCCTCACCGCATGCGCTATGGCCTGACGATCCTGCCGGAGCACCGCTGGGCCGAGGCGGCGCCGCTGTGGCGGGCCGCCGAGGAGATGGGCTTCGACCACGCCTGGACGTACGACCACCTCGTGTGGGCGGGCCTGCCCGACGCCCCGTGGTTCGGCACGACGCCCACCCTGACCGCGGCGGCCCTGGTCACCGGGCGGGTCGGCCTCGGGACCCTCGTCTCGTCTCCCAACTACCGGCACCCGGTGACGTTCCTGCGCGACCTGCTGGCGCTCGACGACATCTCCGGCGGCCGCCTCATCTGCGGTCTCGGCACCGGCGGCGACCTCGACTCGCGCATCCTCGGCGATGCCCTGACCGTCCGCCAGCGGGTCGACCGCTTCCACGAGTTCACCGAGCTGCTCGACCGGCTGCTCCGCGAGGACCACGTCGAGCACGACGGCGCCTTCTACCGGGCAGCCGACGCGCGCACCCTGCCGGGGCCGGTCCAGCAGCCGCGGATTCCCTTCGTCATCGCGGCGAATGGTCCGCGCTCCCTGCGGCTTGCCGCGGCCCACGGGGCAGGGTGGGTGACGACGGGTGGGCGTGCCGACACCCTGGAGGAGTGGTGGTCCGGCGTCGCCGAGCTGTCACTGCGCCTCGACCACACCCTCGCGGACGCCGGGCGCGAGGCCACCTCCATCGACCGCTACCTGCTGCTGGACAGCTCCCCGGTGTACTCGCTGGACAGCGCAGAGCTGTTCGAGGAGATGGCCGGGCGTGCGGGAGACCTCGGGTTCACCGACGTCATCACCCACTGGCCCCGGCCCGACGGTGTGTATGCCGGTGACGTCGCGGTGCTCGAGGAGGTCGCCTCGCGGCTGCTCGGCTGACCCGCTCGGTCGACCCGCTCGGTCGACC
Organism: Pedococcus sp.; assembly: GCF_036554925.1. Classification (NCBI taxonomy): domain Bacteria; kingdom Bacillati; phylum Actinomycetota; class Actinomycetes; order Micrococcales; family Intrasporangiaceae; genus Pedococcus; species Pedococcus sp. The sequence goes on along the minus strand of NZ_DATBMI010000051.1, from coordinate 25,732 downwards.
CGCTCGGCTGACCCGCCCGGTCGACCCGCTCGGGCGGGCCGCTCGGGCGGCCGCTCGGGCGGGCCGCTCGGGCGGGCCGCGTCAGCTGAACTCGAAGAGGGCGATCGGCTCGCTCGTCGGCGCCGGGGAGCCGCCGGCAGGCTCGAGCGTGATGCCGACGCCGGTGTACTTGGAGGCGTCGCCGTCGAGGACCATGCTCACGGACGGCCGGGCCTCGTGCGGCATCAGGCCGGCGCTGACCATCTCGCCGTCGGGGTTCTGGAACCACACCTGGAAGTCCTTGCCGTCGGGTGCCGCCGGCATGTTGTCGGCGATGATGACGGCCTTGCCGAGGGAGGGGCTGCGCACGATCGTCGCCCGGGCGCCGTCGATGACCTTCTCGTAGCGCTGCGCGTCCTTGGCCCGGATCACCTGCTCGGTGGCGGTGGGGGGCTGCTGCGGCTGGTCGCTGCTCCACGGGCTCCAGACCAGGCCGCCGATGGCCAGCACGGCCGCGGCCGCCGCCGCCACCAGCCACGTCACGGGCGAGCGCCAGCGACGGGACTCCAGCGTGACGACCCCTGCGACCGGGCGGTGGCCCTCCGTGGTGTCACCGGTGTCGGCAGGCGGGGTGAGCGGGGGCAGGGGGCGGACCGTCTTGATCTGGTCGAGCACCGACGCACGCAGCGAGTCGGGAGCAGTCGTCGCCGTGACGCGCGTCAGCTGGACGGCCGCGGCGCGGAGGCTCTCGACCTCGGCCCGGCACTCCGGGCACTGCGCCAGGTGGCTTTCGAACTCGGCCCGCTCGACGTCGTCGAGCGCGTCGACGGCGTAGGCGCCGCTGAGCCCGTGGATGTCGGCGTTCATGACTGCATTCCCAAGGTGTCTCGTAGACGGATCAGGCCGTCCCTGATCCGGGTCTTGGCGGTCCCGAGTGGGATCCCCAGGAGGGCGGCCACCTCGGTGTGGGTGTAGCCGCCGAAGTACGCCAGCTGGACAGCGCCTCGCTGGGTCTCGGTGAGCGACTCCATGGCGCGGCGCACGCGCTGGGCCTCGAGGTCGCGTTCGGCCTGCTCGGCGGTGACGTCGTAGTCGCGCTCCCGGCTGGCCCGTTCGTAGGTCTGGTCGCGTCGCGTCGCGGCCTCGGCCGAGCGCACGCGGTCAACGGCCTTGCGGTGCGCGATGGTCATCATCCAGCTGATCGGGCTGCCCTTGTCGGGGTCGAACCGGGCACAGCTTCGCCAGATCTCGAGGAAGGCCTCCTGGGTGACCTCCTCCGACTGGGCCGGGTCGCGGACGACTCGCAGCACCAGTCCGTAGAGCCGGGACGACGAGGCGTCGTAGAGCTCGGCGAACGCGCGCTCGTCGCCTCGGGCCGATGCCTTCAGGAGGTGGCCCAGGTCGGGCTGGCCGAGGGCAGCGCTCTCCCCGGACGCTGGGTGGCCCGGGGAGAACGCCGACATGACGACCATGATGTCTGATCTTCCGCCCTACTGGGGAAGCAGCACGCCGTCGATGATGTAGACCGTCGCGTTGGCGGTCTGCACGTTGCCACACACGACCTTGGCGTCCTGGACGGTGAAGTCCTCACCGGAGCCCTTGACCGTGATGGTGGTGCCCGCGAGGGTCTTGTGCTCGCCGGCCAACTTGTCGGGGCTCAGCTTGCCCTGCACGACGTGGTTGGTGAGCACCTTGGTGAGCAGCCCCTTCGGGTCCTTCATCGCCGCGTCGAGCGTCTCCTTCGGGACGGCCGCGAAGGCGTCGTTGGTCGGGGCGAACACCGTGATGTCCTGGGTGGTGTTCAGCGTCTCGGCCAGGCCGGCCTCGCCGACGGCGGAGACGAGCGTGGACAGGACGGGGTTGTTGCTGGCGGCGGTGGCGACCGGGTCGGTGGCCATGCCGGCGAACGACCCCTTGCCGTCCTTCGGGACGGCTGCGCAGCCGGCGCCGAACGGCTCGGTGCCCATGCTGTCGCTGGTCATGGAGTCGGAGGTGGTCGGCGCGCTCGAGGACGAGCTGCTGGAGGAGGCCGCAGACTCCGACGAGTCGGCGGAGCCGCCGCAGGCAGCGAGGCCGAGGGGAAGCGAGAGGGCGATGGCAGCAATGGCGCTGCGCCGGATGAAAGTCATCTGAGGTGTGCTCCTTGGTCGGGACTGCTTACACCTGGTGTTCGGTGCCTCTGCTTGGCCGGATTGCCTTGTGTCACAATCTATTTCGCATTTCTGGAAGTTCTCTCCACGGTTGTTCTCCGACGGCGCGGACGTCACGTCTCGACGAAGACGACGACCGAGTGCCACCCGGTGGCACCCTTGGGGAACGGCGTGGACTTCTGCTCGGTCTGCACCGCGCCCGTGTTGTCGGTCGCGCGGACCGTCAGGGTCCGGCGTTCCTCTCCGGCCTCGGGTGTCCACATGACGTACCACTGGCGCCAGTAGTCGATGCCCGCGTCCGGCCCCATCGTCGCGGGCCTCCAGTCGCCGTCGTCCACGCGGACCTCGACGCCCTTGATGCCCCGGCCCTGTGCCCAGGCGACCCCGCCGATCGGCAGGGTCCGTCCTGCCTTGACGGTCTGGAGCCCGGTCGGTGTGTCGATGCGCGACTGGGTGAGCACGGGGGCGTCAGTGGCCCAGTCGCGCTCGGTCCAGTACGCCTTCTCGTCGGCGTAGGTGGTGGCGGTGAGCTTGGCCAACCACTTGGTCGAGCCGACGAACCCGTAGAGACCCGGCGTGACGAGCCGGGCCGGGAAGCCGTGGCGCGGTGGGAGCGGCTGGCCGTTCATGGCCACCGCCAGCAGGGCGTCGCGGTCGTCGGTGAGGGCCTGGATGGGGGTCGAGATGGTGAACCCCGTCGTGGAGGTGCTGAGCACCTGGTCGACGCCGCTGCGGACGCCCGCGCGCTCGAGGAGGTCGCGCACCCGCACGCCGAGCCAGCGCGCGGAGCTGACGTAGCCGCCGCCCACCTCGTTGCTGACGCACGTCAGGGTGATGTCGCGCTCGATCATGGGCAGGGCGAGCAGCTCCGCGTAGGTCAGGCTGAAGGGGTTGTCCACGGCGCCGTCGATCTCGACGGTCCACGAGTCCGCGTCGACGCGCGGGATGATCAGCGAGGTGTCCACCCGGTAGAAGGACGAGATCGGGGTGCGGAACGGGCTCAGCCCGCGGACCCGCTTCTCCAGGCCGGTCGGCAGCGGGTCCAGCCGCAGCTGCGGGGCCGGGAGGTCGGCGGCGGTCGGGACCGCGGTGTTGCTGGCGAGCTTCTGCCCGAGGGCGCCGGCGACGGCCGCCCCGGCGGTGACGCCCGCGGCGCCGAGCAGGAAGCTGCGGCGGGGTGTCGCGCCGGGGGAGACCGCCTCCGACGCGGTCTCGCCGAGCGTGGTCGGCGCGTCGGCGGGTCGTGTCGTGGAGACGGGGGTGGTCACGGTGGACGGCGCCACCAGCCGCACGAGCCACCAGAGGGTGGCCACCCCGACAGCGGCGGCCGCGAGCCCGGGCAGGACGTCCACGGGGGCGGCGGTGGGCTGGAGGAGGGCGGCCGTGCCGGCGAGGCCGGTGAGCACGACGAGCAGCACGAGGGCCACGCCGAGGCGCCGGCGGGCCACCAGGCCGATGGCCGCGGCCAGCAGGAGGGTCACCACGCTGATGCCGCCGACCAGGATCGGCTTGTCGGCCGTGCCGAACGTGGCGACAGCCCACTCCTTGACGGGGGTCGGCGTCGCGTCGATCACCGCGGAGCCCACCGCCAGCACGGGAGAGGCTGCGGGGCTCACCAGGGCGGCGACGAGGTGCCCCGCCGCGATGCCGGCAACGGCCGCGAGGGCCCCGGACGCGGCATACGGCCATCGGCTGTCATGGACGCTCTTCACGGGGGTCATTCGATGTCGAAGCACCTCCCGGATGGGTCCCCCTGCACCTCCATGGTCCCACCGCGCGGGTAGCGTTGCGGGCGTGAGCAGCCCCCGCCGCACCCCCAACTTCGCCCGCTTCCTCGTGACGGGCGCGATCCTCGGCTTCGTCGTCGGCTCGGCCGCGGCCTTCGTCGGCGACCAGGCCCCGGGCTACGGCGAGGGGGCGGCCGTGGCCTACCTCGGCGTCTTCGGGGCGGCGATCGGCACGATGCTGGCCGGCGTGGTCGCCGTGCTGCTGGACCGCCGCGGCTGACGGGCCGGGCGCTGTGCGAGACTGACGCACGTGGCACGCGGAGATGGACGCCTCTCACACGACCTCCTTCCCGGCGAGAAGGGACCGCAGGACGCCTGCGGTGTCTTCGGCGTCTGGGCTCCGGGCGAGGACGTCGCCAAGCTGGCCTACTACGGGCTGTACGCGCTGCAGCACCGCGGGCAGGAGTCGGCCGGCATCGCGACCTCCGACGGCCGCAGCATCCTCGTCTACAAGGACATGGGGCTGGTCTCGCAGGTCTTCGACGAGCGCTCGCTCGGCTCCCTCAAGGGCCACGTCGCGGTGGGTCACTGCCGCTACTCGACCACCGGTGGGTCGACCTGGGAGAACGCGCAACCGACGCTCGGGGGCCACGAGCAGAGCACCGTCGCGCTGACCCACAACGGCAACCTGATCAACTCGGCGGAGCTGCGCGACCTCGTCGAGGCACGCCGCCGGGACGGCTACGGTGCCGAGGGCGGCGAGCTCCGTCGCGGCAACACCACCGACACCGCCCTGGTCACGGCCCTGCTGTCCGACGACCCGGACCGCTCGCTGGAGGCGGCCGCCCTCGACGTGCTGCCCCGGCTGCGGGGCGCGTTCTGCTTCGTGTTCATGGACGAGCACACCCTGTATGCCGCGCGCGACCCCCAGGGGATCCGTCCGCTGGTGCTCGGTCGCCTCGAGCGGGGCTGGGTCGTGGCCTCCGAGACCGCCGCGCTCGACATCGTCGGCGCCTCGCTGATCCGCGAGGTCGAGCCCGGCGAGCTCATCGCGATCGACGAGGACGGCCTGCGCTCGCAGCGCTTCGCCGAGCCCGCGCGCAAGGGCTGCGTCTTCGAGTACGTCTACCTCGCCCGTCCCGACACCACCATCAACGGCCGCGGTGTGCACGAGTCGCGGGTCGAGATGGGCAGGACCCTCGCCCGCGAGCACCCCGTCGAGGCCGACATGGTCATGCCGACCCCGGAGTCCGGTACCCCGGCGGCCATCGGCTACGCCCAGGAGTCAGGCATCCCCTACGGGCAGGGCCTGGTCAAGAACTCCTACGTCGGGCGCACCTTCATCGCCCCGTCCCAGACGATCCGCCAGCTGGGCATCCGGCTCAAGCTCAACCCCCTCCGCGAGGTCATCAAGGGCAAGCGGCTCGTCGTGGTGGACGACTCGATCGTGCGCGGCAACACCCAGCGTGCGCTGGTGCGGATGCTGCGGGAGGCCGGGGCCGCCGAGGTCCACGTGCGGATCTCCTCCCCGCCCGTGCGCTGGCCGTGCTTCTACGGCATCGACTTCGCGACCCGGGCCGAGCTGATCGCGACCGGCATCGGTGTCGAGGAGGTCTGCACCTCGATCGGCGCGGACTCGCTGGGCTACATCAGCGAGGAGGGCATGATCGCGGCGACCGAGCAGGCGCGCGACCAGCTCTGCACCGCCTGCTTCACAGGTGTCTACCCCGTCGAGCTGCCGGACGAGAGCCGCCTGGGCAAGAACCTCTTCGAGACGCTGCCGCTCGACGTCGAGGGCGTGGCCACCGGTGTCGCCGGCGGCGCGGCGGACGCCCTGACCCGCCCCTGACCCCTCACCCCCCTCCCTCTTCCCTCTTCCCGGTCGAGGTAAAAACGCCGGGGTTTCCCGGCGTTTTTACCTCGACCGGGAGGCGGGTGGCGGGGCGGCTAGGCTGCTCGCGTGAGTGAGCCGATCACGTATGCCGCAGCAGGGGTCGACGTCGAGGCCGGTGACCGTGCCGTCGAGATGATGAAGGCCTCGGTCCGACGTGCCACCCGGCCGGAGGTCATCGGCGGCCTCGGCGGCTTCGCCGGCATGTTCGACGCCTCCGCCCTCGCCGGCATGACCCGACCGGTGCTGGCCACCTCCACCGACGGCGTCGGCACCAAGGTGGCCATCGCGCAGGCGCTCGACCGCCACGACACCATCGGCTTCGACCTGGTCGGCATGGTCGTCGACGACATCGTCGTGTGCGGCGCCGAGCCGCTGTTCATGACCGACTACATCGCCACCGGCCGGGTCGTGCCCGAGCGCATCGCGGCCATCGTCTCCGGCATCGCGGCCGCCTGCGAGCAGGCCCGCGTCGCCCTCGTCGGTGGCGAGACCGCCGAGCACCCGGGGCTGCTCGAGCCGGACGAGTACGACGTCGCCGGCGCGGCGACCGGCGTCGTGGAGTACGCCGACGTGCTCGGGCCGGACCGCGTGGTGCCGGGTGACGTGGTGCTGGCGCTCGGGTCGAGCGGGCTGCACTCCAACGGGTACTCCCTCGTGCGGCGCGTGATCGGCGCGGCCGGGTGGGGCCTCGACCGCGAGGTGGCCGAGTTCGGCCAGACGCTGGGCGAGGAGCTGCTCACCCCGACCCGGGTCTACGCCGCGGACCTGCTCGACCTGGTCCGCACCGACGGCATCGACGTCCACGCCCTCTCGCACGTCACCGGGGGCGGCCTGGCGGCCAACCTCGCCCGGGTCCTGCCGGCCGGGGTGTTCGCCCGGCTCGACCGTGCCACGTGGACGCCACCGCCCGTCTTCACCACCATCGGCGAGCTCGGCCGCGTGCCCCGGGCCGACCTCGAACGCACCCTCAACATGGGCGTCGGCTTCGTCGCGACGCTGCCCGCCGACCAGGCGGACCTCGCCGCGCGCACGCTGGAGGCCCGCGGCATACCGGCCTGGGTGCTGGGTGAGGTCACCGCGCGGGACGAGGCGCCCGTCGCCGGCGGTGTCGAGGTCGTCCACGGCGCCAAGGGCGTCGAGGGAGGGGCGGTGCAGGTGGTGGGCGAGCACCCGCTGGCGGGCTAGGCGCCGCCCTACGCCACCTGCCGGAGGAGGCGCTCCGTCGGCGCGCCTAGCGTGGGGGCGTGGGGCTGATCCACCGTTCCCGTGGGAACGCCGACGACGACGCAGCCGTGACACCTCCCACACACGCCTTCGGCACCGACGCGGAGGACCCGGTCGTGCGGCAGTACCGCTTCCTGCTGCGCACGGCGCCGCCCGATGCCCTCGAGGCCGCCCACGTGGAGGCGCTTCCCGCCCTCGACCCGGACACCCGGGCGGCCGTGCTCGCCGCGGTCCAGGAACGGCTCGTGGCGGGCCTCCGACTCGGCCCCGACGACATCACGCGGCTGGCGCACCTCGTCACGCTCGGGGAGCGCCGAGCGCCGGGGTACGTGGTGGGCGGCCTCGACAGCGCCGCCCTCCTTCGCCTCTCGGAGGCGGTGATCGCCAGCGAGGCATCCTTCGGGCTCTTCACCGGGTATGCCGCGTGGGACGGCACCGAGCCCGAGGTCCGGGAGCCGCGGGGAGACATGGCGGGCTTCGACGAGACCTGGCACCAGCACCTGCACAGGATCGTGCCCGACTCCGAACCTGGCCCGTAGCGCTGCGGCCGGCGCACCTGCCCGCGCCTCCGGCCACGGCCACGCGCGGGGTCGGCTGGGTCGCAGTACTCAGGCGCGCGCCCGCCGCGAGGGCCCACCCTGTGCCCATGAGCACTCAGGCGAGCACCTCGGGGTCGGCCGACCAGCGGGCCGCGCTGCTGTGGGCGGCCGTCGTCGGGTGGATCGGTGCACTGGCCCTGGCCGCCATCGCGACGCTCTGGTGGGCCGTGGCCGGCATGCTGGTCGCGGTGGTGGAGGCCGTCCGCCCAGAAGCAGACGCTTCGCCGGACCCGTCAGGACTCGTGGCCGGGACCGCGGTGGCGATGGTGCTGTGCGTGTCCGTGGCGCTGGGAGCGGCCTGGGTCGTCGCCCGCGCCCCCGGGACGGCGCTGCCGCCGGCCCTGGTCGGGGCCTGTTCGGGTGTCGTCGGTTCGCTGGTCGGGCTGGGGGTCCTGTGCGTCGTGCTGGGCATCGACCCCTCGAGCCTGCTGCCCTGACCGTTGGGCTCTGCCCGACCGCGGGTCGTTGGCACGCCCACCCCGTCGGAGTACCGTCGTGCGGGTGAGATGGCCGAGGGGCGCGCGGCAGGCCTCGGACACCAGCACGGCGTCCGAGGACCCCACGGCGCGCAGGTACCGCTACCTGTTGCACACGGCCCCGCGGGAGGACCTCGAGGCGGCGCACGTGGCGGCGCTGGGTCAGATGGCCGAGGAGGACCGGCGGACCGTGCTCCAGGCGGTGCGGGACCAGCTCGTCGTCGGTCAGCACGTCTCCGAGGAGGACACCTCGCAGATCGCCCACCTGATGGTCCTGGGGGAGCAACGCCGACCGGGCGACGTGCTCGCCGCCCTGCCCCGCCCGGTGCTGGTCACCCTCGCCCAGAGGGTCATCGGCACGGCTCCGGCAGAGCGGAACCTCGACGGCTACGCGCAGTGGGACGGCCGCGATCCCGTCGTGGACGAGTCGCGGTGGGACCACGGAGGGTTCACGAAGGACGAGCGGTGGAGACGCCCGCCCCTCAGCCACACCAGCGGCTTCAGCCAGGGCCCAGCCCACGGTGGGGGAGGAGAGTAGTCCGGACGCGGCCCGGCTCGTGGTGCTGGCGCTGACCGGAACCGTCACCTCATGAGCGGCCACACGGGACCCGCCGCACGAGGGTGCGCGTCATCACACCGAGTGGTGTCAGTGACACGGGCACGTGGCCCGCGCATGAGGGACGGTTCAGTCAGCAGGTCAGGTCACCGCTGACCCGAGGCCCACTTTCCGTACTCGTCGTAGTCGTCACCCTCGTCGACGTCGTCGGAGACCCGCTCCGGCTGGTCGTACGTGGCGCCGTGTAGTTCTCGCTCAAGCGCGCTCAGGTCGGTGTTGGGAGAGAAGTACTTCAGCTCCCGAGCGACCTTGGTCTGCTTGGCCTTGGCCCGGCCGCGCCCCATGGCGTGACCCCCTCATGCGTCTGCCGGGACGGCATCGCTCGGTCGGAGGGCCCGTGGGCCCTTCGACTCCACGGAGCGGTCCCGGGAATCGTGAATGTGTCGTGGGGACAACGCTACCGCAGCGACGCAAATTTCGCGTCGCCCTCGCCGGTGTCGGACGCTCCGGGCGGCCGGGACGAGGCCCGGAGCGCCGGACACACAGGCGGGCTACCGGGCCGGGAGCCAGATGCCGCCGGCCTGCGCCGCTGCCATGCGCTCCTCGGCGATCCGGTCGGCTGCCGCCGCGGGGGTGATACCCCGGGCATCCGCGGTCTCGAGCACCTCGAGGGTGTGGTCGAAGATCGCTGCGGCACCCTTCTTCGCGCGCTCGAAGTCGAACCCGTGGAGCTCGTCGCTCACCTGGATGACCCCGCCGGCGTTCACCAGGAAGTCGGGGGCGTAGGTGATCCCGCGCTCCCGCAGCCGGTCGGCCGTGCCGCCCTCACCCTCGGTGACGAGCTGGTTGTTGGCGCCACCGCAGACGACCGAGGCGGTGAGGGCCTCCACGGTCGTGTCGTCGAGGGCACCACCGAGCGCGCACGGCGCGAAGACATCGAGGTCGGCGCGGACCAGGGCGGTCGTGTCGGCGGCCACCTCGACCTGCGGGTACGTGGCGGTGAGGTCGGCGACGGCCTTGTCGTTGACGTCGGTGACGATGACGCGTGCGCCGTCCTCGAGGAGGTGCCCGGTGAGGATACGACCCACCTTGCCGACACCGGCGATGCCGACCGTGCGACCGGCCAGCGTCGGCTTGCCCCACAGGTGCTGGGCGCAGGCGCGCTGGCCCTGGAAGACGCCGTAGGCGGTGAGCACCGAGGAGTCGCCGGCGCCCCCCTTGGCCTCGGACCGGCCCGTCGCCCAGCGAGTGGTCTCGCTGACGATGTCCATGTCCGCGACGTACGTGCCCACGTCGCAGGCCGTGACGTAGCGGCCGCCCAGGCTCTCCACGAACCGGCCGTAGGCGCGCAGGAGCTCGGGGGTCTTGTCGGTGTTCGGGTCGCCGATGATGACGGCCTTGCCGCCGCCGAGGTCGAGGCCCGCCACCGCGTTCTTGTACGCCATCCCCCTGGACAGGCGGAGGACGTCGTCGAGGGCGGCCTGCTCCGAGGCGTACGGGTAGAACCTCGTCCCGCCGAGCGCCGGCCCGAGGGCCGTGCTGTAGATCCCGATGATGGCCCGCAGGCCGGTGGTCTTGTCGTGGCAGAACACGACCTGCTCGTGCTGGGACAACGGGCTGGTAGGCGACGAGGACGCGGTCACGGTGGTGACTCCTAGAGCTCGGTGGTGCGCAGTGGACGTGGCGCGGGTCACGCGCCAGACCCAGCGTATTCCCCCCGTTTGCCCCTCGGCGTGACTAGTCCCTATGGGCCATTACGGACCACCCATACGGATTGTTCCCAATGTGCGGCGGTTGTCCGATTATTGAGGCCTGGACTACTTGAGGAGAACGTCATGGTCACTCGCCCCACTGAGGCCGAGAAGCTGCTCACCCCAGCTGAGGTGGCATCGCTTTTCCGCGTGGACCCCAAGACGGTGACCCGCTGGGCCAAGGCCGGCAAGCTGAACTCCATCCGCACGCTGGGTGGACACCGGCGGTACCGCGAGGCCGAGGTCCGCGCGCTGCTGTCCGACGTCCTCTGAGGCGCCGGCTCCCGGTATCACCGCGGCCGGTCATCCCTCGACGCCCGTCGACCCGTGGGGCTCGCCCACGGGCTTGGACTCGGGGGAGCCGCGCTCGCGCAGGAAGATGCTGAGCACCACCATGCTGGCCACGGCCAGGAACTCGGACTGCCAGTTCTGCAGGGTGCGGTTCCAGAAGTCCGGTGACAGCGCGTACTCGCCCCAGCCGGCCGGGTCCTGCAGTGTCTGGAGCTGCTCCGAGTTGTAGGCGCTGCGCCCGGCCACGAGCTGCGCCAGCCAGGACAGCACGAAGAACGCACCCATCGTCAGGCCCAGCGACCGCGAGTAGACCCGAAGCCGCCAGCCTCCGGCGCGCGCCCAGCGCGGCGAGTCGGGTCGCACGTGGGCGCCGACCTTCTGCTGCTCGTCGCTCTCCCGCCCCGCCCTGTCCAGCTCCTTCGACTCCGGCGAGCCCTTCTGGAGCAGCCACACGGTGAAGAGGATGTAGAGCAGGAACTGGAGGTACTCCGACTGCCAGTTCTCGGCGACGTCGACCGCGAAGTGCGACGACGTGACGTACTCGGCGAGGCTCATCACCGGCAGGCCGGCGCCCGTGGCCTGCTCGTTGTAGGAGGCCCGGCCGGTGAGCGCCTGGCCGAGGAGGGCGAGCACGAGCAGGGTGCAGAACGCCAGGCTGAGGGTGTACGGACGCAGCGCCTGCCTCATCGCTGCATCACCCCGATCGCGATGCAGTACCCGAGGCCCACGACCACGAACGCCACGATGGCGACGAAGAGGAGCCGCATCGCTCAGCCCCCCGCGACGACGCAGTCGTAGGGGCGGCCGCCGTTCGCCGTGCAGCCGGCCGCCGTCACCCGCCAGCCGTCGGCGAAGCGGGCGAGGAAGAGCGTGTCGCGGTCGAGGCGGACGATGGCGTCCTTGCCGAACACCTCGACGTCGCGCGCGGCCGAGGACTCCGGGAGGCCCTGCGCCGGCAGGAGGCGCGAGCACGAGCCGGGCTCCGCGCCCTCGAGGTCCTCGCGCGTCCCGGGCGCCAGCAGCCCGCACGCCTTCGTGGGTGCGGTGCTCGCGGACGCACCGAACGACAGGGCGGCAGCCACGGCGGACCGACCCTCCGCGGAGCCCTGCCCCGTACAGGCGGCGACGAGGGCCGCCAGGACCAGCCCCACGGCATACCGCTGCGGTGCGCGCAGTCTCACAGCAGCGACCCTAGCCGCGGCCCGGCGCCCCCACTCGCCGTCACCGCCGCGGGTCACGGGCGCGGGTCGCGGTCTCGGGTCTCCCTCCGGGCGATGCGGCGGTCCGTCACCACGATGGAGACGACCAGGGCGGCCCCGCCGAGGGCCGCGAGCAGGAAGAACACCATCGCGATGGAGGGGTAGCCGAGGATCTCCGAGTCGGTCGGAACCTGCATCATCAGGGCGGCGCCGACCACGAGGGCGGCGAGCACGATGCCGGTGGTGAGCCGGTTCGCGAGGCGTTGCAGGACGTGGAGGAAACGGGCCTCGTCGATGGCGTCGACACGGACGCTGAAGGTGCCCTCGGCGAGGCGCTCCATGACGCGGTTGGCCCGCCGGGGGAAGTTGGCGGTGAAGTCCTTCGCGTCGATCGCGGCGGCCATGATGCCGCTGGGCGAGACCCGCATCCCGCTGCCCATGATCCCGGCGACGCTGTCGCGGATCGCCTTCGCCGGGGAGAAGCCGGGGAACAGGTGCGTCGTCACCTGGTCGAGGTTCAGCAGCGCCTTGCCGACCATCGCCATCTCCGCCGGCGGTCGCAGCCCGTGCACGCCGGAGAGCCGGCTCAGCTCGAGCAGGACGGCACCTGCCTGGACATCGCCGCCGAGGGAGACGGCCCGGGTCACCAGGGCGGCGACGTCCTCGCGGAACCGGTCGGCGTCGTAGCCGTCCAGGGGGGAGCCCATCGACGCCAGGACCGCGGCGGCCTCCTCGCCGTCCGCGTCGCTGATCGCGAGCAGCAGCTTGACGATGCTGTCCTGCACCCGCGGGGGCACGGTCGCCACCATCCCGAGGTCGATGAGGGCGAGCCGGCCGCCGGGAGTGAGCAGGACGTTGCCCGGGTGCGGGTCGGCGTGGAGGAAACCGTCGACGAGGATCATGTGCAGGTACGCGGCGAAGAGGTCGCGCACCAGCGGCTCGCCGTCGACCTCGAGCAGGCCCAGCGGCCCGACGTCGGTGACCTTGCGCCCCGGCACGAAGCTCATCGTGAGCACGCGGCTGGTCGTGTAGTCGGCCACCGGCTCGGGGACGACGAGGTGGGGGTGCTCGGCCGTCAGCTCTTTCAGCCGGACGAGGTTGGCGGCTTCCCGCTGGTAGTCGAGCTCGCCGGCCAGGGAGCGTCGGAACTGGCCGAGCAGCAGGCCGAAGCCGTAGCGGCGGCCGACGTCCGTGTGCCGGTCGGCGAAGTCGGCGAGCCGGCCGAGGGCCTCCATGTCGTCGCGGACGGTCTCCCGGATGCCGGGCCGTTGCACCTTGACCACGACCTCGCGTCCGCTGCGCAGCGTGGCCCGGTGGACCTGCCCCAGCGAGGCCGCCGCGATCGGCTCCTCGTCGAAGGCGCTGAAGGCGTTGCGGATCGTGACGCCGAGCTCGTCCTCGACGATCTGCCTGACGTCCTCGAACGGGAACGGGTCGACGCGGTCCTGCAGGCGGGTGAGGGCTTCGGTGTAGGCCGGGGGCAGCAGGTCGACGCGCGTCGAGAGCAGCTGCCCCAGCTTGATGTACGTCGGACCCATCGCCTCGAGGTCTGCCGCGAGGTCGTGGGCGAGGTCGGCGCTGCCGGCCGGCCGCTCCTCGTCGACAAGGAACTCGTCGAACCCGGCCCCGGTCACCACGTCGGACCGGCCGTGTCGTACGAGGAGGCGAGCCAGGGCGGCATACCGGGCCGCATGAGCAGGCTTGAGCGGCAGGGTCATGACGGCATCCTGCCGTACCGGCGGGTGTCTGTTCGGCCGGGGAGGTGGATCCCCCAAAGAGACGAGGCTGGGCAAAGCCTCGGCCTTGACAGGGTCAAGAGTCGGTAAAGAGCGGATCAGAGTCTGGTGCGAATCCCTTGAATGACACCACGTTCTACGGCAGAGCGATCCCGGGGTGAGGGGAACCTGCTCGGTCTCGGCCGGCTGGCGAGAACGTCACAGACCTGGCCCGGATGGAGGAGCGGATCATGAACTGTCTCGGTGCGTTGGTGCGCGAGGAGATGGCCTGGCGGGACTGGGACCTGGCCGAGCTCGCGGCCAGGACGTCCCTCAGCGAGGACGAGCTGCTGCGGCTCTTCGACGGCGAGCGGCTCGCCGACTGGCCGAGCTCGCGGGTGGTCCACGCCCTGGGGCAGGCCTTCCGGATCCCCACCCAGGACCTCGTGCTGCTCGCGGCGCAGGCCTGCGGGCTGGCCGTCGAGCGCGAGGCGCCGCGCGCGGACCTCGCCACGGTCGGCAACGAGGACCTCATGCGCGAGCTGCGACGAAGGCTGGTGCTCGGCGCCAGCACCGGCAACTACATGACCACGAAGCGGGGTCACCTGTCGGCGGTGCCCCGGACCGAGGTGGGCTGACGACGGCCTCGCCGCCGCCAGCCCACGCGCTCAGGCGAGCCGGGCCTCCAGGCTGATCGGCACCGCGGCCAGCGCCTGGCTGACCGGGCAGCCCTTCTTGGCGCCCTCGGCGGCCTCCTGGAACTGCTCGACCGTGAGCCCCGGGACGTCTCCGACGACCTTCAGGACGATGCCGGTGATGCCGGTGCCGGGCTGGAAGGTCACCTCGGCGGTGGTGTCGAGCGTCGTCGGGGCGTTGCCGGCCTGCGCCAGCGCGTGCGAGAGAGCCATCGAGAAGCACGTGGAGTGCGCGGCGGCGATCAGCTCCTCCGGGCTCGTGCGGCCGTTGGCCTCCTCGGCGCGCGACGGCCAGGTGACGTCGTAGGTGCCGATGCCCGACGACTCCAGCGTGACCTGACCTGCGCCCTCCATGAGAGAGCCCTCCCAGTGCGCGGACGCGGTGCGCGTGGTTGCCATGCTGTGCTCCTGTTCAGTCGCTTGCTCCGTATGCCGTGGCGGCGCCTCCCAGCGTTCCGGCACCGGCCGAGGATGGCAACCGATGCCCACGTGCGAGGAGCGACGATGGAGGTCAGGCTGGGACCAGCGAGGCAGGAGGACCTCCGTCATGGCAGAGCGGTTCGCCAACGTCGACGACTACATCGCGTCCTTCCCGCCCGAGGTCCAACAGGTCCTCGAGCAGGTGCGCCGGACGATCCACGGCGCTGCACCGGGGCTGGAGGAGGCGATGAGCTACGGGATTCCCACCCTGCGCCGCGGTGGCCGCTACCTCGTGTACTTCGCGGGGTGGAGGAGCCACGTCTCGGTGTACCCGGTCCCAGAGGGTGACGAGGCCTTCGCCCGCGACGCCGAGCAGTACCGGAGCGGCAAGGGCACGTTGAAGTTCCCACTGGCCGAGCCGATCCCGTACGAGCTGATCTCCCGTCAGGTCGAGCTGCTGGCCCAGGAGCACGCCGCCCGGGGCTCGTGAGCCGCTCAGGACTACGTGGCCTCCGGAACCAGGCCCGCAGCCGGTGCCCGGGCGCCGGGCCGCACGGCGTCCACGGCGTCCTGCCAGTCGGGTGACCGAGGGAAGTCCGAGTGCTTGCACATGCGCAGCAGCGGGCCCAGCATGCGGTCGTTGTCGGCGGGCGTCGGGTCGAGCAGGCGCCAGTCGGGACCGCTCTCGCGTCGGCCGGTCCGGGCGCTCACCCGGTCGGCCTCCTGCCCTGCGCCGCCGACGTGCCGGGACCGCGGGGTGCCCCGGGTCATGGGGGTGCGGTCCCACGACAGGACCGGCCCCGCGATCGGGTCGGTCTGGCGGTAGAGGTTGACCCAGCGGCCGCGCAGCCTTTCGTGCACCGCGGTGACCAGCGCGAAGTCCACGTACGCGGGAAACGCGCGGGGAAAGGCCACCTGGAGCTGGGAGCCGTGCGTGACCAGCCCGACGCGGCCGAGCTCCTCCTCGCTCAGCCAGAGCAGGGAGGCGAGGCCGATGAGGCTGCCCTGGCTGTGCGGAGCCAGGACCACGTGGTCGGCCGGGCGCCCCTCCATCGGCTGCACGTCGAGAGCCCCCGTGTGGAACCTGATGCGCTGTGCCAGGGCCGGGACTGCCGTCTGCGAGTAGGGCGGGGGCACGAAGGGGTGGGCGGAGTGCGGCCAGAACGACACGACGTCCCAGATGATGTTGACCCCGCGCCGGGTCTCGCTGGCGCGGACCGCCTGCCGGCCCAGGAGCAGCAGCAGGCCGGCCAGGCCGACGAGGGCGTAGGTGCCGAGGTCGGCGAACAGGCTCGAGGACTGAGGGCTCTCGACCTCGCTCAGCTCGCCGAGGGCCACCGGGAGGTCGCCGAGGGGTGTCGACTCCAGGGAGGCGGCGAGGCTCATGGCGAGGCCCAGGGTCGCGGCGCTGACGAACACCACCGGCAGCGCGTTCTTGAGCAGGGCCACCTCGCAGGCCGTGGCCACCCGTCGGTAGGCAGCGCCCGCCTCGCCGTCCTCGACCCAGCCGCCGCCCTTCCGGCGTCGGTGGGGCAGGGTCCTGCCGTTCGCGGGGTCATCGGGGCACCACAGGGGCGCGTAGGCCGCGCGCACCTCCTCCGTGGTGCCTCGCGCGCGCCACAGCACGCGCCCGAGCAGGGCAGCCGCCAGCACCGCGCCCAGGACCACGGTCACACCCCACGCGTGGGCGATGCGGAAGATGAGCGGCGAGGGAGGGTCGACCCCGAGGGCGTTGGCGGTGGCGAGCACGGCTGCCGCGGAGTACCCGACGCCGAGGAACACGCCCACGGAGGCCATCGCCCACGGGGCCATGCCCGCGGCATACGGCCGGAAGGCCCGGGGAACGTCGTCCGCGGTGTGCCGGGTGAGGGTGGCCAGCACGCCGTTGGCTCCGAGCAGCCCCAGCATGACGACACTCATCGCGTAGACGAGCCACGAGGCGGAGGCCTCGAAGTCCAGGGGCTGCTGCGGCGCGCCCGGGTCGGGGCCGAGGACCACGGCCGCCAACAGCAGCGACGGGGCGGCGCCGGCGACCACCCAGCTGAGCCACTCGGCGACCCGGTGCCAGCGTTCGTGCCCGGCGCTCGCGATGGTCGAGCGCTCGGGGTCGCCGAGGACGGTCGCGATGACCGCGGCGGCGACGACCAGCCCGGCGCCGGCCGCCCCCAGCGGGGCGGCGGCCGGGGCCTGCCCCGACTGCTCGCCCTTGAGGGCCACGATCACCGCCACGACGCCGATGCCGGCGCCCAGGTGCAGCCGGCTGAGCGTCGGCGCGTGCAGCCGGCCGCCGTAGAAGTCCGGGCGGCACAACCCGACGGCGCCGGGCCGTGCGGGAGGCGCCTGGTCTCTCGTCTGGCCCGGGCCCGGCTCGCCTTCCGGCCGGTGGGTGTCGCGGGCAGGCATGAGCGCGGCCGCCAGCGACGTCGCGGGAGGGGGCACCGAAGGTTGGTAGCGAGGCTGCAGGCCCATGGCGAAGAGCCCGGCGACGACGAGCGCCGCTGCTGCGGCGGCGCCGAAAGGCAGCAGCCAGTCCGGGACGTTCCGCAGCCAGGAGGTCTGCCGGGCCTGGACGGTGAGCAGGTCGACGAAGATGAGTGAGCTGGCCAGGGCGATCGTGCAGGTCTGGCCGATGCCGACCAGACGGATCAGGGCGCTGGCGGTGGTGTGCGCGATCGACACGCCCCGCCGGTGGCTGCGGGGGTCGGGGAGCATGAACGCCGCCGCGTTGACGAACCCGAAGGGGATCAGCACGAGCCACAGGCCCTGGCGCCAGGAGCCCGCCGTGAACTGCCCCCAGTGGTATCCCTCGAGGATGCGGGTCGGGTCGGTCTGGTTCTCGTCACCGCTCGCGTCACACGGGCGGAAGAACCGGCTCCGGTCGTCGCCGGCCACCTGGCGCACGTGCTCGCTGGTGAGCATGGCTCCCGGCGGGGTCCCGCTCACCCCGTGGATCCGCAGCTCGACGCTGTACGCGCCGGTGGTGGCAGCCGTGGCGGCCCCGTCCCCAGTCATGGCCAACCCCCGGTCGTCAGTGCCGGGCTGCCAGCGGCGGACCCGGCGACGCGAGTCAGTGCCTTCGACGCTACTCCGCCGCCACGCAGGGGGGAAGCGAGCTGCCCGGGCCTGCGAAGGGGGGCACACCGGCGCCTGCTGGTAACACGAAGCCGCAGGCTCAACCCCTGATCGGGCCTGCGGCTTCGTGTGGTGGCCAGGGGCGGGGTCGAACCGCCGACCTTCCGATTTTCAGTCGGACGCTCGTACCAACTGAGCTACCTGGCCGTGACATGCACTCGCGACTGACCTTGGCTGAGGCTTCGCCCGCTGCTCGGGTCGGTCGCGACGGGAAGGAGCATAGCCCATCGCGCGGGCCCCTCCCGCATCGACGGGTCCCGGCACCGTCACCTCGGCGCACCGCGGCGCCGTCACCTCGGCGCACCCCGGCGCCGTCGCCGGGGTGCATCGCTGTCGCCGTGGTGCGCTTTCCGCCGGAGCCCACCGGAGCCCGACGGGGATACCATCGCTGGGCAGGGGCGCATCCTTTGGTGTCAGAGGCGAAGGCGGCGCGGTATGACTGCACCCGAGCGCGTGGCTGGCCGGCCGCCGACCCAGGTCCCGATCGAGGACCACGGGGTGATCGGCGACCTGCACACCGCTGCCCTGGTCTCGACCGACGGCGACATCGACTGGCTGTGCCTGCCGCGCTTCGACTCGCCCTCGGTGTTCGCCTCGGTCCTCGACCTCGAGCGCGGTGGCGTCTTCCG
Source organism: Pedococcus sp. (assembly GCF_036554925.1). Lineage (NCBI taxonomy): Bacteria > Bacillati > Actinomycetota > Actinomycetes > Micrococcales > Intrasporangiaceae > Pedococcus > Pedococcus sp. The sequence continues at coordinate 7,295 of NZ_DATBMI010000051.1, read as the reverse complement.
GGTGCGGTGCGAGGACGCGACGCGCACCAAGCAGATGTACCTGCCGGACTCGACCATCCTGCTGACCCGGTTCCTCGGGGAGAGCGCGGTCGGCGAGCTCGTCGACTTCATGGTGCCCCGGGAGCGCGGGAGCCGAGCCCCGCTGCAGCTCGTGCGCATCGTGCGCGCGGTGCGCGGCCGGGTGCGGGTCGACGTGCGGTGCCAGCCGGCCTTCGACTACGGCCGGGTCCGCACCGAGGTCGACATCGTCGAGGGGGCGGGGGCGTTCTTCTCCTCGCCCTCCGGGCAGCTCGTCCTCCGGGCGACCGTGCCGCTGGAGTCCGACGGCTCGGCGGCGGTCGCCCACCTGGTGCTGGAGGAGGGCGAGGCGCTCGCCCTCTCGCTCTCGCGGCAGGGCTCGACGCGGCCGCTCGACCTCGTCGAGGCCGAGGACCTGCTGACCGGCGCGCTCGGCTTCTGGCAGCGCTGGCTACGGCGATCGCGCTACACCGGTCGCTACCGCGAGATGGTCGAGCGCTCGGCCCTGACCCTCAAGCTGCTGGTGCACCAGCCCACGGGGGCGCTGGTCGCCGCGCCGACCACCTCCCTCCCGGAGGCCCTCGGCGGCACCCGCAACTGGGACTACCGCTTCACCTGGGTGCGCGACGCCGCCTTCACCGTCTACGCCCTGATGCGCCTCGGCTTCCCCGAGGAGGCGGCGGCCTTCATGGACTGGCTCGAGGCCAGGTGCACCGAGGTGCCGCCCGGCCACGGGCTGAAGATCCTCTACTCGATCGACGGAAGCCCGGCACCGGTCGAGGAGTCGCTGCCGCACCTCGCCGGCTACCGCGGGTCGCGCCCGGTGCGGGTGGGCAACGGCGCCGCCGACCAGCTGCAGCTCGACATCTACGGCGAGCTCATGGACTCGGTCTACCTCTACGACCGGCACGCCGAGCCGATCTCCTTCCAGCTGTGGGAGGCGCTGTGCCGTCAGCTCGAGTGGCTGGAGTCGCACTGGGAGAAGGCCGACCACGGCGTGTGGGAGGTCCGCGGGCCGATGCAGCGGTTCACCTACTCGAGCGTGATGACCTGGGTGGCGTTCGAGCGCGGCGGCCGGATCGCCCGGCACCGCGGGCTGCCGGGGCCGGTCGACCATTGGAAGGCCTGCGCCGACAGGGCCTTCCTGCACGTGCAGCGGGAGGTGTGGAACCCCGCCCGCGGCGCCTACACGCAGTACCCCGGCAGCCAGACCCTCGACGCCGGGGCGCTGGTCATGCCGCTGGTGAAGTTCACCGGGCCGCGCGACCCGCGGTTCCTCGCCACGCTGGAGCGCATCGAGGACGAGCTCGTCACCGACAGCCTCGTCCACCGCTACCACACCGACGGCTCCGACGGTTTCACCGAGTCCGAGGGCACCTTCAACCTCTGCTCGTTCTGGTACGTCGAGGCGCTCACCCGAGCCGGGCGTGTCGACCAGGCGCGGCGCACCTTCGAGAAGATGCTGACCTATGCCAACCACCTCGGCCTCTACGCCGAGGAGATCGGCCCGTCCGGCGAGGCGCTGGGCAACTTCCCGCAGGCCTTCACCCACCTCGGGCTGATCAGCGCGGCCGTCAGCCTCGACCGCGCGCTCGACCAGTCCTCCACCGGGCGGGGGTGAGCGGTGGCGCGCGGGAGGCTCGAGGGCCGGGTGGCGGTGCTCCCCGGCAAGGGGCTGGTGCACCGCCGCACCGACGTCCTGCTCGTCGTGCCCGACCCGGCCGCCGGGTCGCCGCACGCGCTCGCCGCCCTCGTCGCCCTCTGCACCGACCCACCCGACGGAGCCGAGCGGGTGCGCCGCCTGGCCAGGCTGGTCGCCGAGGCCGCACCCGGCGAGGTCCCGCCGTTCGCCGCCCTCGTCGTCGGGGACGTCTCCGTCGTCGCCGTCGCCCACGGCGGGGTCGGGGTCGGGGCCGGAGCACCCGCTGCCGAGGCGCCGGTGTGGGTCGAGCGGGTCCTCACGCCGCCACTCGGCGCCGTGCCGGTCGGGGGCCACCCCACCGATGACGGCACCGGGCAGGCTCCCGCCCTCCTCGACCTCCGCGACGGGACGGTGCCCGGGGGCGGGGCGGTGCTGTATGCCGCGGACGCGCCGTCGGCGGCATACCGCACGCCCGCCGTGGGCGGGCAGGAGCCCACCTCCCTGACCACCAGCCACACCGTGCTGCGGCGGACCGTGCCGGTGCGGAGCGTGCCGCTCGCAGGCAGCGAGCGGCGTCGACCGAGGGTGCGGCGCGAGCCGCTGCCGGTCGGCGAGCCCCCGCGAGGTGAGGGCACGAGCCGGTACGCCCCCGTCGTCGCCGTCGACGGCGTGCTGTGCGCTCTGGGCCACCTCAACGAGCCGGGGACGTCGCACTGCGGGCCGTGCGGCGCCGTGCTCGACCCGGCCGCCCCCGTGGTGCGCGGGCCGCGTCCCCCGCTCGGGGTCCTCGTCACCGACCAGGGGCTGGTCTTCACCGTCGCGTCCGACCTCGTGCTGGGCCGGGCTCCCGATCAGGCGCCGGAGGTGCGGGAGGGCCGGGCCCGGCCCGTGCTGCTCGAGGACGCGGAGCACGGCACCTCGCGGGTGCACGCCAGGGTGCGCCTCGACGGCTGGCAGGTCGTGGTCTGCGACGCGGGCTCGGCCAACGGCACGTTCGTCAGCACCTCTGGTGCCGCCGGGCCGTGGACGGCGGCCGACCCCGGTGGCACCCGGCTGCAGCCGGGCGACCGCGTGCGGCTGGGGCGTCGGCAGGTGATGTTCGAGCGGTGGCACATGCCGCCGGCGCGGGCGCGGCAGGCAGGGGAGGGCGTCGCCGGTGGACCGCGTCGCTGACTACGTCCTGCTCCGGGAGGTCGGGCGCGGGGCCCACGGCCGGGTCTTCCTCGCGCGGGCGCCCGAGCGGCTGGGGCTGCCCGACCCGCAGGTGGCGGTGAAGGTGCTGTCGGCGCCGGCGGACGACGACGGGCTGGAGGCGGTGGCCGAGGAGCTCGCGGTCTACGCCGACGTGGGGGCGCCGGGGCTGCTGCGCCTGTACGAGGTGGGACTGCAGGACGCCACCGTCTTCTACGCCATGAGGCACGAGCCGCTGGGTTCGCTGGCGGCACCGGCCAACCCGCTCTCGCGCGCCCAGGTGCTGGCTGCGGTCGCGACCGCCGCCCGGGCGGTGCACGCGCTGCACGAGGCGGGGCAGGCGCACCGGGCGGTGAAGCCGGCCAACGTCCTGTTGGGTCGGGGCGGGGCGGTGCTCGCGGAGCCGGCTGTCGCCCACCTGCTGGCGCGCGGCCACCCGCTGACGGGGGTCGGCACCCGCGGCGATGCCCGCGAGCTGGAGTACCTCGACCCGCGTCTGGTGCAGGGTCGCGAGCCCGGCCGGGCCAGCGACGTGTGGGCCCTCGGCGTGACCCTGCACGCCGCGCTGACCGGCAGCGGGCTCTACCCCGCCCTCACCTCCGCCGATCCGATGGTGGCCATGCGGATGTACCTGAGGAGTCAACCGGAGCCGGACGCCGACCTCTCCGACGCCGAGCGCGGCGTCGTGCTGCACGCGTTGCGGCCCGACCCGGCGGACCGCTACGCGACCGCGGAGGACTTCGCCCGGGACCTCGAGCGGGTGGCGGCGTGAGGGGCGGACCTCGGCGGCGCGGCGACCTGCGCCGCACGATCGCCATGTTCCGCACCCACTCGGCCGGGCAGCGGCGCAGCTTCGTCGGCGCGGTGCTCCTCATGGCGCTGGAGGCGGCCACGGCCATCGTGGTGCCGATCGTCATCGGCGACCTCACGGACCACCTCGTGCGCGGCAAGCCGTGGGCCCGCCTCGGCCTGGAGGCACCGGCGGACCTCACGATCCCTCTCTTCGCCGCCGCGATCATCGCCTTCACCGCGGTCAACAGCATCTCCGACGCCATGTCGGAGATCTCGCTGGCCAAGGCCGGCCGCACGCTCGGCTACAACCTGCGGGCGGCGCTCTTCGCCCACCTGCAGCGGCTGTCGCTGGCCTTCCACCTGCGTCGCAGCACGGGCGACGTGCTGACCCGCATCACCGGCGACGTGCAGGCCGTGGAGGAGTTCGTCACGGACTCCGTCAAGGACCTCGTCGGCAGCGTGCTGCTGCTCGCCGGCACCCTGACCTACCTCTTCACGCAGAACTGGCGGGTGGCGCTGCTCGCGATGGCCGTGGTGCCGGTGATGTCGGTGGTGTCGCAGTACTTCGCCAAACGGATCAAGACCGCCTCCAAGGAGATGCGTGCCCGTGAGGGGGAGGTCGCCACCACGGCCCAGGAGATGCTCACGACCATCAGCGTCGTCCAGACCTACGGCAGGGCGGCCCACGAGCAGGAGAAGTTCGACCGCGAGAGCCGGGGCGCGATGGCCTCGATCCTGCGCACCGCCCGCCTCGAGGCGCTCTTCGGCCTCTCGGTCAGCGTCGTCGAGGCGACCATCATCGCCACCCTCGTGGTGCTGGGGTCGCGGCTGGTCGAGGGTGGCACCCTCAGGGCAGGGGACCTGGTGGCCTTCATCCTGTTGATCCAGAACATGTTCAAGCCCACCCGCCGGATCATCAAGCAGTGGAACCGGGTCGCCAAGGTCTACGCCAGCGTCGAGCGCATCGACGAGCTGCTCAGCCGGGAGCCGGACGTGCAGGACGCTCCTGACGCCGTGCCCGCGCCACGGCTGAGCGGGGCGGTGGAGTTCCGCGACGTCAGCTTCGCCTACCAGCAGCCGCCCGGCGCCGACGGCGACTCCGCCGGCGAGGACGGTGCGGCGCCACGGCTGACCCTGCAGTCGGTCAGCTTCACCATCGACCCCGGCGAGGTCGTCGCCCTGCTCGGGCACAGCGGCGCCGGCAAGAGCACCGTTGCGCAGCTGCTGCCGAGGCTCTACGACCCGCAGGCGGGCGCCGTCCTCGTCGACGGCTACGACATCCGCGCGTTCACCATCGACTCGTTGCGCGCCCAGATCAGCATGGTGCTGCAGGAGACCATCCTGCTGCGCGGCACCGTGGCCGAGAACATCGCCTATGGCCGCGAGGGGGCCACCTTCGACGACGTGGTGACCGCAGCCCACCGGGCCCACGCGCACGACTTCATCATGGCGCTGCCGCAGGGCTACGACACCGCGCTGGGCGAGCGGGCCGCCACGCTCTCGGGCGGCCAGCGTCAGCGCCTGGCCATCGCGCGCGCGTTCATCCGTGACACCCCGATCCTCGTCCTCGACGAGCCCACCACCGGCCTTGACGCCCAGGCCTCGGCCTCGGTGGCCGACGCGCTCGCCGAGCTCGTGCAGGGCCGTTCGGCCGTGATCGTCAGCCACGACCTCAACCTCATCCGCCGCGTCGACCGCATCCTCGTGCTGTCCGGTGGACGCATCCTCGAGGAGGGGACCCCGGCAGACCTGCTCGAGCGCGGCGGGCTCTACGCCGACCTCTACGCCAGCCAGTTCGGCGAGGCCATGGCCGAGGCGGTGGGGGCGAGCGACGCGGTGGAGGCCGTGGTCGAGGTGCCGGTGGGTGGCGTGCCGGTGGGCGCGGCGCGGGTGGGTGCCGAGCCGCGGGTGTCGGGGGCGGAGCTCGAGGTGCCCGGCCCGCGCTGGGTCTACGCCGGCGAGGCCAGCCACGACCTGGTCTCGCCCGACGGCGACGACACCGAGGAGGAGCGCGACTCCCGCTTCGAGACGGCCCTCCACGAGGCGCTGCCGAGGGCCGCGACCCCGCGGGAGTACGGCGAGCTGCGCGGCTGGGAGCCACGTCACGCCGCCCCCGGGGCCCGCGCGGCACACCCCCACCCCGAGGTGGGCGCGGACGCCGACCCGCTGCGGTCGCCTGCCGTGGCCGCCGCGCTGCCCGGGCTGGCCGCTGCGCTCGACCCGGACGCGATGGCGCCCCGTCTGGCGGCCATCCTGCGCGACGGCTGGGTGCTCGAGTCGTGCGTGGCCGACAAGGTCGACCTCGACCCGGGCGGGTGCACGCGGCTGCGCTACCGCCTGAGGCTGCGCGGCCCGGGGGGCGAGGCGACCGAGGAGCACGTCGGGGGGCGGCTGTTCGCCGACCCCGCCACCGCGCAGGCGTATGCCGCCGGGCACCCGGTCGCCGCCGGCGCCGGCAGCGACTGGGGGCCCTTCGCGACCTCGGCCGAGCTCGTCGACGACCTCCGCCTGGTGCTCCACCCGTTCCCGTTCGACGCCGACCTTCCCGGCCTGCCGCACGCGGCCGACCCCACGGCGATGGGCAATACGCTGCGCGAGGTGCTGCCGAGGACCCTGCCGGGCCTGGAGCTGCAGCGGTGCCGGCCGGAGGTGGCGAAGTACGCCGTCGGCGACCACTGCGTGCTGCGCTACGAGCTGCTCTGGCGAGTCCTGCCGAGCCGCCGCACCGTGCGGCAGGTGGTCTACGGCAGGCTGCACCCGGACGGCCGCGGGGAGCGGGTCGGTCCGCTGCTCGACCACCTGCGCGACCGGCTCAGCGAGCGGCGGGCGACCTTCCTGCTGCCGCGATCACAGGGCTGGGTGCCCGAGCTCGGCCTCGCGCTCGTCGACGCCCTGCCCGGCACGCCGCAGGTGCGGGCGCTGGCGCGCCGCCAGGTCGGAGGAGACCACCAGGGCCCGGGCGAGGACCTGGACGCGCGGCGCGCGCTCGCGGCGTGCGCCGGGATCGCCGCGGCCCTCCACGAGCCCGTGCCCCCGGGCCTGGCGCTGCCGGGCGACCGACCGGGCGCCCCGGAGGGCCGCACCCTCGCCGGCGACCTCGACCGGCTGGGCGCGCAGCTCGCGGACCTGCAGCCCTGGGCACCCGGGCTGGTCGCCGGGCTGGCCGAGCACGCCGACGCGCTGGCGGCGTTCGTCGACGCGAGCGAGCCGATGCCGCCGGTGCTGGTCCACGGCGACTTCGGCCCGGCGGAGGTGCTCCTCGACGGGCCGGTGAGCGCGGTCTTCGACCTCGACGCCGCCACACGGGCCGAGCCCGCCGTCGACGTCGGCCACTTCCTCGCCCGGCTCACCCTCAGCTGCGTCGCCACGGCCGGACGGGAGGGCCTCCCGAGGGCCCTCGCGCTGGAGCGCGACTTCCTGGAGCGGTATGCCGCGGCCCACCCCGGCCTGGAGTCCGGGGCCCTGTGGCCGCGCGTGGCCGCCCACCGGGCGACCACCCTGCTCGGGGTCGCTGCGCGCAGCTGGCGGCAGGCCAAGCCGGAGCGGGTGCGGCTCGCCCTCACGCTGCTGGGCGAACCGTCGCCGGTCCGGCAGAAGGAGTACCGGTGAGCCGGGGCCATACGCGGATCGACCGTTGACACCCCCCTCGCGC
>NZ_DATBMI010000015.1:0-3428 GCF_036554925.1 Pedococcus sp. | reverse complement strand
CTCGTCACGCGAGGACTGCACGCGGGCAGCCGGCGCTTCGGGGGCCTTCGGGGCCGGGCGCGGGCCGGGCGTCGGAGCACCCGGGCCTGCAGGCCTGGCCTTGGCTGCCGGGGCGGCAGGGGCAGCCGGGGCGGCCGGGGCAGCCGGGGCGGCCGGGGCCGCGACGGCAGGAGCCTCGGGGGCCTTGGCTGCCGGGGCCGCCGGGGTGGACGGGGCCTGAGGGGCGGCCGGGGCCGCGGGGGTCTCGGGCTGGGCAGCAGCCTTCTTGGCTGCGGGCTTCGCGGCGGGCTTGGCCTCAGCGGCCTTGCCGTCGCCGCCGCCACGGAGCTCTGCCGGGAACGTCTCCTTGATCTTGCGGACGACCGGCGGCTCGATGGTGGACGAGGCAGAGCGCACGAACTCGCCCTGCTCCTTGAGGTGGTTGAGCAGGGTCTTGCTCTCTACTCCGAGCTCCTTGGCGAGCTCGTAGACACGGACCTTGGCCACGTTTCTCCTGTCTGGTCCGTGCCGGGACAGGCGCGGACCGTCGTTACTGCTGGGGGGTGCTCATCGCTGAGTACTCATCGGGTGCTCATCAGCGTCAAACCCGCTTTCGGTTCCCTTGTCGGACGGTTTCTTCTGCTCGATGCCTTCGAGGTGCGCCGTGACCGCTGCCGGGTCCAGGGCGGCGCTGACACGCAGCGCGCGCCCGAAGGCCCGGCGTCGGAGGGCTTTGTCAAAGCAGTCGCGTGTCGGGTGCAGCCATGCGCCACGGCCCGGCAAACGACGCCGCAGATCCGGTACAAGCAGGAACTGGCCCTGTTCATTCCGCTCCGCGACCACTCGCAGGAGTGCCGACCGGCTATCCGTTCCTCGACAGCCCACACAGGTCCGTACCGGGCGGCTCGCGCCCTGGTCAGGGGTCGTGCGGGGTTCCCGAGGATGGAGTCCAGTCCAGTCGGTCCCCACCACTCTAGCGCCTTCTGCTACCGGCGTGCGCCACCGGTGCCCTCGGCGCCCTGGCCCGAGGGCGCCGAGGCGTGACCAGCGCCACTGCCGCCGGCGGGTCCCGAGGGGGCGTTGTCGGGCCGGATGTCGATCCGCCACCCGGTGAGCTTCGCGGCCAGGCGGGCGTTCTGCCCCTCCTTGCCGATCGCGAGCGAGAGCTGGTAGTCGGGGACGACCACCCGCGCGGCGCGCAGCTGCGGGTCGACGATCTCCACCGACTCCACCCGTGAGGGCGAGAGCGCAGCGGCCACGAAGGTCTTCGGGTCCTCGGAGTAGTCGACGATGTCGATCTTCTCGCCATGGAGCTCGGTCATGACCGCCCGCACCCGGGCCCCCATCGGGCCGATGCAGGCGCCCTTGGCGTTCAGGCCCGGGACCTTCGAGTGCACCGCGATCTTGGTGCGGTGCCCCGCCTCGCGGGCGAGCGCCGCGATCTCGACGGTGCCGTCCGCGATCTCCGGGACCTCGAGGGCGAAGAGCTTGCGGACGAGGTTCGGGTGCGTGCGCGACAGGCCGATCTGCGGGCCCTTCGGGCCGCGCCGGACGCTCACGACGTAGCAGCGCAGCCGCTCGCCGTGGACGTAGCGCTCTCCGGGCACCTGCTCCGCGAGGGGCAGGATCCCCTCGACGGTGCCGAAGTCGACGAGGACGTGCCGGGGGTCGGAGCTCTGCTGGATCACCCCGGCCACGACGTCGCCCTCGCGGCCCTTGAAGTCACCGAGGATGGCCTCGTCCTCGAGGTCGCGCAGGCGCTGCACGATGACCTGGCGGGCGGTGGAGGCCGCCACCCGCCCGAAGCCGGTCGGGGTGTCGTCGAACTCCGGCCCGAGCTCGGCGCGGCCGGCCTCCTGGCCCTCCTCCGGCTCAGGGGCCTCGACCTCCTCGCGGGCCCACACCACGACGTGGCCGGTCTTGCGGTCGAGCTCGACCCGGGCGTGCTTGTAGGCGCCGTCGGTCCGGTGGTAGGCGACGAGCAGGGCCTGCTCGATGGCGGGGATGAGGACGTCGAGCGAGATGTCCCGCTCGCGCTCGAGGGCCCGCAGGGCCGCAAGGTCGATGTCCATGTTCAGTTCTCCTCGTCGCTGGTGTCGACGTCCGTGTGGTCTGGGTGCGCCTGGTCCCCCGGCCGCGAGAACTCGACCTGCACCACGGCACGGGCGAGCGCGGCATACCCGAGGTCGAGCCGGCGCGCCGGCTGCTTCTTCGTGGCGGGGACCTCGACGGTGAGGCCCTGCTCGCCCGCGCGGACGATGCGCCCCGTGACCGGGTCGCCCTCGAGCGGGGTGAGCGTGACGAGGCGCGTGACGTTGCGGCGGAAGTGCCGTGGCTCGGTGAGCGGGCGGTCGACGCCGGGCGAGGTGACCTCGAGGGTGTACGGCTGCTCCCCCATCACGTCGGAGGCATCGAGCGCGTCGCTGACGACGCGCGTGGCGTCGGCGACCTCGTCGAGGCTCAGGGCCGGGGTCGGGTCGGTGACGTCGGACCCGTCGGAGGCGAGGTCGCGGTCGATCCAGATCCGGACCAGGCGGCGGCGCCCGGTCGGGGTGACGGCGACGTCCTCGACAACCAGGCCGAGCCCGGCGAGCGGGCCCTCGACGGCAGGACGTATCTGCTGGGTGACGCTCATGCGGATCGTCCTCTCTGAAGTTCTGGGTCCGTGCGTCGCCCACTCTAGCCACGCCCGGAGGGCGCTGCATGCGCGCCCGTGCGGCCGGGCACCACCCGCGCCCGTGCCATGATCGGGCCCATGCCCGATGCCCACGCCGGTATGCCGTGTGCCCCGACCCGGCGCACCGCGCTCGGTGCGCTCGCGCTCGCCGCCGCCGCGGTGCCACTCGCCGCGTGTGGGATCCGTCTCGAGGACGACGCGCCGCGGGTGCCGCTGCTGCCGACGCGCGAGCCCGTTCCCGGCGAGGCGTTCCTGCTCGGGCTGTGGCTGGGCTCCGGGGACCTCGCCGAGCTCGCCGGCCGGGTCGGCGGGCCCTCCACGTCGCTGCCGGCCCGGCTCGCCCCGCTGCACCGGGAGCAGGTCGCCGGGCTCCGCTCGCTGCTGGACCGGCTCGGCATCCCCGACCGGGCGGTCGCCGACGCCGAGGCCGCCCACCGTGCGCAGACCGTCACGGCAGCGGGCGGCACGGGCACGACCACGGGCCCGACCACGGGCACGACCACGGGCACGGGCTCGCCCGCCACGACCGCCACCCCGTCGGGCGCCGGCAGCACTGCCACGTCGAGGCCGGTGCCGACCACCGCGGCCCCACCGACCACGGCGTCCCTGGCTGCCGCCGAGGCCGAGGCCCTCGCCCCCGAGTCGTTCACGGAGCTCGCCGCCCTGCCCGCCACCGCCGTGCCCGTGGCCGCGGCCACCCTCGCCCAGCGCGCCGCAGCGGCCACGCTGCTGGGCAAGACGGTCCGGTGGGCCGAGCAGCCCGAGGTCGAGA
>NZ_DATBMI010000004.1:0-3891 GCF_036554925.1 Pedococcus sp. | reverse complement strand
TGAGCTCGTCGATGACACCGAGCGCCTCCTTCATCGAGGCCTCCGTGCGGAACACCTGGACGTTGCGGTCCATGGTCTCCTGGAGCTCGCGGCGCAGGTCGGCGACACGCTCGCCGGTGCCGCGCCCACGGATCGACTCGACCATGCCGACCACCAGTGCCTCGGGACGCTCCGGCAGGTCGACCCAGGGTGCGGTCACCGCGAACTCCGCGGCGGCGATCCCGGCGCGGCGGCCGAAGACGTTGATGTCGAGGAGGCTGTTGGTGCCCAGGCGGTTCGAGCCGTGCACGGACACGCACGCGACCTCACCCGCGGCATACAGGCCGGGGACGACGTCGGTGTTGTTGCGCAGCACCTCGGTCTCGACGTTCGTCGGCACACCGCCCATGGCGTAGTGCGCGGTCGGGTAGACGGGCACCGGCTCGGTGTACGGCTCGACACCGAGGTAGGTGCGCGCGAACTCCGTGATGTCCGGCAGCTTGGCGTCGATGTGGGCGGGCTCGAGGTGGGTGAGGTCGAGCAGGACGTAGTCCTTGTTCGGACCGGCGCCGCGGCCCTCCCGCACCTCGTTGGCCATCGAGCGGGCGACGATGTCGCGCGGCGCGAGGTCCTTGATGGTGGGGGCGTACCGCTCCATGAATCGCTCGCCGTCGGCGTTGCGCAGGATCCCTCCCTCGCCGCGGGCGGCCTCGGAGAGGAGGATGCCCAGGCCGGCCAGGCCGGTCGGGTGGAACTGGAAGAACTCCATGTCCTCCAGGGGGATGCCGCGGCGGAAGGCCACGCCCATGCCGTCACCGGTGAGGGTGTGGGCGTTCGAGGTGGTCTTGAAGACCTTGCCGGTGCCGCCGGTGGCGAACACCACCGACTTGGCCTGGAAGACGTGGATCTCACCGGTGGCCAGCTCGTAGGCCACGACACAGGCGGTGTGCTGGACACCCTCGGGGCCCTCGTTGAGGAGCAGGTCGAGCACGTAGAACTCGTTGTAGAACTCGACACCCTGCTTGACGCAGTTCTGGTACAGCGTCTGCAGGATCATGTGGCCGGTTCGGTCCGCGGCGAAGCAGGAGCGGCGCACCGCAGCCTCGCCGTGGTTGCGGGTGTGCCCGCCGAACCGGCGCTGGTCGATCTTGCCCTCGGGGGTGCGGTTGAACGGCAGGCCCATCTTCTCGAGGTCGATGACCGCGTCGATGGCCTCGCGGCACATGACCTCGGCAGCGTCCTGGTCGACCAGGTAGTCGCCACCCTTGACGGTGTCGAAGGTGTGCCACTCCCAGTTGTCCTCCTCGACGTTGGCGAGGGCCGCGCACATGCCGCCCTGGGCTGCGCCGGTGTGGGAGCGGGTGGGGTAGAGCTTGGTCAGCACCGCGGTGCGAACGCGCGTGGAGGACTCCAGCGCCGCGCGCATGCCGGCACCGCCGGCCCCCACGATGACGACGTCGTACTTGTGCGTCTGCATCAGCGTTCGTTCCTTACTTGCACTGCTCGAGGGTGGAGGCGGGGTCGATGCACGGGTCGAACGTGAAGATCACGAGGGTGCCGAGGACCATGACGACGATCGCACTGAGGACGAGCAGCGTCTTCAGGACCCAGCGCGTGCTGCTCTTCTCGGTGTAGTCGTTGATGATCGTGCGGACACCGTTGAAGCCGTGCAGCTCCGCGAGCCAGAGCATCAGCATGTCCCAGACCTGCCAGAACGGGCTGGTCCACTTGCCGGCGACGAACGCGAAGTCGATGCGGTGGATGCCCTCGCCCATCATGAGGTTCACGAACAGGTGGCCGAAGACGAGGACGAGCAGCAGGACGCCCGACCCGCGCATGAACACCCAGCTCCACAGCTCGAGGTTGCCTCGGCGGTGCGGTGTGCGGGCGTAGCGCGACGTGGTGACGGAGGGTGCGGTGGTCTCGCCCGTGGCGGTGGCGCTCATCAGAGGTGGCCTTTCAGTGCGAGAACACGATGCTCAGGTGCCGGATCGCGAAAGGCACGAACAGCACGACGAATCCGATGACGACGGCCCAGAACATCTGCCGCTGGTACCGCGGTCCCTTGGCCCAGAAGTCGACTGCGACGATCCGCAGGCCGTTGAGGGCGTGGAACAGCACGGCGGCGACCAGCCCGGCCTCGCCGAGGCCGACGACCGGGTTCTTGTAGGTCTCCATGACCGTGTTGTAGGCCTCGGGCGAGACCCGCACCAGGGCGGTGTCGAGCACGTGCGCGAAGAGGAAGAGGAAGATGAGCACACCGCTGATCCGGTGCGCCACCCACGACCACATGCCCTCGCGGCCGCGGTAGAGCGTCCCGGAGATCGACTGGGCCACTGCGCGTCCCTTTCAAGCCGAAGATGTCACGGCGGCGCGCTCCCGGTGAGGGAGGCGGTGGCCGTAGTTCGTCGGCCAGATTATCGGCCCGCCTGACGGCGTGCCGCGCGGGGCTGCTGTGAGAAAGCAGACAGGTCCGGTTACCCGCTGGTATGCCGTGGGGGCCACCGGGCCGGGAAACGCTAGGCAGCGCGTGAGGCCCGCGCGGCCACCACCGACTCGTAGTGGCCGAGGAGCTGGTCGACGAGCGTCTCCCAGGAGCGACCGGCGACGCCCGCGAGGCCCGCTGCCCCCATCGAAGCCCGGGCAGCGGGATCGGCGGCGAGCACCGCGACAGCGCTCCCCAGGGCGCCGGGAGTGTCCGGCTGGAAGAGGTACCCGGTGACGCCGTGCTTGACCAGGTCGAGGGGCCCGCCGCGCGCCGGGGCGACGACGGGCAGGCCGCTGGCCGCCGCCTCCTGCAGGGTCTGGCCGAAGGTCTCGCGGGTGCCGGTGTGCACGAACACGTCCATGGCGGCATACGCGCGGGCGAGGTCGTCGCCGTCCCGACGGCCGAGGAACACGGGGGCGCGGTTGGGTCGGCCCGGCGCCTGCGCCACCGCCTCCGCCAGCTGTGCCCCCACCTCGACGCGGCAGGGCCCGTCGCCGACGAGCACGAGCCGGCTGTGCGGGACGGCGGCGAGCTCGGCGAGCCGGTGCAGCTCCTTCTCCGGGGCGAGTCGGCCGACGTAGCCGAGGAGCGTCTCGCCGTCGGGGGCCAGCGTCCGGCGCAGCGCACGGGCCCCGGCGTCGTCGCGCCAGCCGGGGTGGAAGAGCGCGGTGTCGACACCACGGCCCCACAGGGCGGTGCGGGGGATCCCGTTGCGGGCCAGGTCGTCCAGCGCGGCCGACGAGGGTGCGAGGGTGAGGTCGGCCATCGCGTGCACGCGTCGCACCCACCCCCACGCCGCGCGCGCCGCGCCGCGGCCGACGGCGCCGCGGCCGTGCTGCGCGAGGTAGCTGGGCATGTCGGTCTGGTAGACGGCCACGGCAGGGAGGCCGAGCCGCTGGGCCGCGGCAGCGCCCCGGGCGCCGAGGACGAACGGCGACGCGAGGTGGACCACGTCGGGGCGGAACCCGGCCAGCACCTCCTCGATCTCGCCTGACGGCAGGCCGACCGGGAACTGGCGGACCGGCACCGAGGCGACGGCGTGGACCCGGTGGCCGGCGTAGCTCCGTGGTGCCGGACGCGGTGCGACGACGAGGGACTCGTGCCCGGCGGCCCGAAGGCGCTCCAGGACCCGGCAGACGCTGGTCGTGACCCCGTTGGCCGTGGGCAGGAACGACTCGGTGACGATCGCGACTCGCACACGTCCACGGTGTCGACGTCCGGTGATCAGGATCGAACGTCTGGGGGCGTGTGCGGTGAGCGACAGGTTGCAGGTTGGTGTCGCCTTGGCCTTTGGGTGCGGCAGCGCCTAGCGTTTCGGCCATGTCGTCCCTCGAGCGCTTCTGGGCGGTGATTCCGGCGGGGGGTGCCGGCACCCGCCTCTGGCCGCTGTCCCGCGCCTCCTCCCCGAAGTTCCTGCACGACCT